>JALZUU010000630.1 GCA_023300665.1 Saprospiraceae bacterium
TCTACTAATTCTGTGCGCGAGCTACTAGCATCTGCAGAAATCAAAGCAATATCAGAAACGAAGAAATTTAGATTATTAAATTGAATTTTACGACCATCTGGATAAGTATAATCCTTAAATGTTAAGAACGTCTCTCCATCGTAATTGGCCCTCCAAGTTAGATCAAGACTGGTGACAGGTTGATCCTTTGGTTCTTCATTGTCACAGCTGATAATGAACAGGCAAGAGGCAAGTAAAAGAAGTGTGATATATTTCATTTGAATAGATTTTTAGTCATTTTATATCTAATAATATTTTACCAAATGTAAGTAATTTTTTAAAAGACAGATTTGTTATTCTCTAATAGAAAGAGCATTTGACAAATTATTGACGATTGTTTGGGTAGTTACTTGAGGATCATCTGCAAAATTTATGCCTTCAATCCATTTTAAATAATCTACTTTTAAGGGAATCGTATGATCAAAGCTCCGCTCTATTCCAACTACATAAGGTAGATTAATGTTTACGGAAGTATGGATATTATATTGCAAAGTGTCGTTATTATTCACATTTACTAACCGAAGTCGGGTAAAAACATAATTAGAGTCGGGTAATTCAAACAATCCATCCGAGGGGGAAAGTGGATGGGAAGTAGGAACCGTTGCTGGGTTTGTGGCAGCTTGAATGCTGGTAAGGCCTAGCTGAAAGTTCAATGTTTCAAAATTGCCTTCCCCACGGAAAGAGCCGATATCATAACTAAAATTAGGAATATCTCTTGAAATGACTTCTACATCGTCGACCGTTAAATTCTTATTGCCATTGCGGTCAGTTAAGGTTATTTCATCATTGATGGTAAGATTTTGATCTATTCCTGTTAGCGAGATACCATTAATATAGAAGCTGGTCTCTAGGAAATAGATGCTTTTATTGTCAAACTCAATCGTATCTCCGTACCGAAGGACGGTATCTCCCGCTGCGTGTTCAATTTCTAAAGTAATACTTGGATAATTACAACAATCATCTTCACAGTCAACTTCCGCGTCTGCGGCAAAATTGGTAGCGGCTACATCTCGACAACCATCTTCTTTTTCTAAACAAGCGGATGAGGTGACTAAAAGACAAAAAGCCGATAGCAAGTAATAAAGATTAGCGTTTTTGATTCTTTTCATATTCCTTAACCTCGTGTTTTACAATTTGTTTTACCTGTGAGGTAAATTCTTTATTTAAAATCCAATTATAAAAATTTCGATCTTTTGAAAGTGTTTCACCGACAGGTAGACCTGCTTGTTTCCCAAAATTAAACACGATTACGCCATCTTTATTGTATTTAAATTTTTGTGTTGCATCTGCATAATTAAGATCATTGGTAAAATCATGAATCGCTTGGATGTCATTTCGTATCGGTGTCGGAATTACCGTTCCATCATCTAATTGAAAATCTTTGCTTTCGTATTTTTTTAATTGCCCCATAAAAACATCAATGGTCGCTTGAACATCTGCCAATGCATCGTGCGCATTTTTAAAATCTTTTTGGCAATAAAATTTTAGCGCCGCTTTAAGTGTACGAGGTTCCATTTTGTAAAAAATTCGCTGGACATCAATCAAGCGTCGCTTCTGAATAGAAAATTCCATTCCTACTCGCGCAAACTCTTCCATCAACATCGGTACATCAAAACGATTTGAATTATAACCAGCTAAATCGGCCTCACCGATAAAGTCGTAAATTTTTTGAGCGACCTGTTGAAAGGTTGGTTTATTGGCGAGCATTTTTGGTGTAATACCATGAACCTCCATTGCTTCTTGTGAAATAGGAATACCCGGATTGATTAACTGATTTAGTTCTTCGGGAGCTTTGTCACCGGGATAATATTTGATGATAGCAAGCTGAACAATGCGGTCGGAAACCACACTAAGTCCAGTCGATTCTATATCAAAAAAACAAATGGGTTTGGTTAGATTTAGTGTCATATTGTTTATGTGTTAAGTTGTTGAGTTTGAGATTTTATTTTATTTCAGCTAATAAAAAAGCCGTTGCACCATCGGTATATTTTACACCCATCGTTCCATCTTTTTTACCAAAAATAAAATAGCCTTCTACGCCGGAAATATTATTGATTAATTTATAAGCTTCGTCTACGCCCATGACCATAGAAGCAGTAGCATAAGCATCTGCCGTCATACAGTCTTCTGCAAAAATAGAGGCACTAAGAATGTCGGTCATTTTAGGTAATCCAGTTTTGGGATCGATGGTGTGTCCATATTTTTGTCCGTCTACTTCGTAATAATTTCGATAATTTCCTGAAGAAGCCAGTGCCATTCCTGATAGTTTGACTTGCGCTTTGAGGTCTGTGAGGGCCGCGTCGGTTTGTGGAGTTGCGATACCAACGATCCAAGGTTGTTTTCGAGGACTTTTTCCTTTGGTCCGAACTTCGCCACCAATTTCTACAAAATAATGATCCATATTATTTCGATCAAATAATTCGCAGATAGCATCTACGCCATATCCTTTTGCGATGGCTGAAAAATCGAGAGAAACACCGGGTGCAAATTTGGATAAAAATCGAGTGGATTCATCTAAGTTAACTTTGTCCATGCCTACGTATTGACGCAAGGAGTCTATTTTTTGTTGATCGCGAACAGTTACTTCTTTCTTTTTTCTTCCGAATCCCCAGTAGCTAACCAGTGGTAATACGGTTGGATCAAAACTACCGTTGGTCTGATCATAAATGATTCTTGCTTGGTAGAAGTTCATGAGGAAATGGCGATTCGGCATATCTGCTCCGACAAATTTTCCAGCGAGGGCGATGCCTTTTTCAGAGCGATTAAATTGAGTGATAAAACTACTATCTAAATAAGTATTGACTTCTGCATTGATTTCTACTAGCAATTGATCTACCTCTTTTTTTAGAGATTCGGGATCGTTGGTGGCAACAGTTAGATTGTAGGTCGTTCCCATGGTCGCTCCTGAAATTTTGACAAAGTCAGCTGCTTTTTTTACTGGAGTATTTGTATTTGGACGGCAAGCCAAAAATAGCGTTAAGGTGATAAATATGGAAAAGAATACTCTCATTCGTTGGTTGATGTTTAATTTGTCAGTAGCAATTGCAGCGAAAAATATTGCTATTACGTGCCGGATTTGATTAGTTTTGCAATTTTACGAAAAAAGGAACTCAATATGAAATACCGTCTACTGGATAAAGAAGAATTAGTCGAAATGGAGACTGAATTCATCAGATTTCTTGCTACGAACAGTATTCCTGGCCCTGACTGGGAAAAAATGAAGACTACACAACCTAAACGGGTCAATAGTTTAATAGAAGAATTTAGTGATCTGGTATTTGAAAAAATATTACTTGGGGTAGAATTTTTAGAAATGAAAATAACGAATGATGTAAAAGTTTTTCGTTGTGGAAAAGAAAAGATCGAGTTGATTGGCTTAAGTGTAGAAGGAGCGAAAAATATTGACTTTACCAAGGATCAATCACCAGCGGATATGATGGCGCATTTCAAAAAAGAAGGTGCACAATTGAAACTATACCAAGCAGAAAAAGGTTATAAAGGGAATCGAGAAAGAGAATTATTCTCGATGTTGGAAGGAGGTTGTGTGATTTCAAATGGAGAATTATTTGCTACTTTGGAAGGCTTACGAAACGTAAAACAATGAAGTTGTTTAAAAACTCCAAAATTGACTGCGAACTGATTAAATTATTCAACCTGCCTATGCCGGC
>JALZUU010000631.1 GCA_023300665.1 Saprospiraceae bacterium
GGACCAGATATTCAGGTTTGTGATAATGGTGTATCTAGTTTTGAAGCAACCCCCGGATTTGATCAATATGAATGGCAAGATGGAGCAGAAGGAGCAAGCTATACGGCCTATGAGCCTGGAACTTATATCGTCACTGCCATTGCGGGTTGTGTACTAAAAAAAGATACGATAGAAGTGACCATTAAACCTAGCACGATCATCGATCTAGGTCCAGATCAATTGAGTTGTGAAGGAGATAGTATTTCGTTTTCAGCGACAGGATTTGATCATTACCAGTGGTATCCTAATACAAATTTAAATTGTGATACTTGCAGTACCATTTGGGTCACACCAAATCAACCTACGACCTATATTTTGATTGCCAATACAGAGGAAGGTTGTTATAGTACAGATTCTATAAATATATTTATTCCTTCTAATAGTTTTGAAAGTTTAGACTTTACCGTTTGCCAAGGAGCATCTTATGTTTTTGACAATGTTGAAATTCCAGCTGGAACATCCGATACATTTACTTACGATAGTTTTTCTGGATGTGATTCGATCGTACAAGTCAATATAATACCAAATCAGTTTTCCGCAACTTCGGAATTAATTACTTTGACCGCTTGTCAAGGAGCGGTTGCTATTTATGAAAATATGTCACTTCCACCAGATACTTCGTTAACGTTGCTTTATCAAACAGTTAATGGCTGTGATTCAATTATTATTGTCAATGTACAACCTTTGGATACGTTTTTTGTCAACGAAGAAATCTTAATTTGTGCAGGCGATTCAGCATTTATTTTAGGGAGTTATGAACAAACAGCAGGTATTTATCAAGGGACCTTTAATTCATTTGCAGATTGTGATTCTACCCATCAAGTAACCCTAGAAGTGTTAGCACCACTAACGGCAAATTTACTGATCCTGCCGAGTTGTTTAGAGGATAATACAGGGAGTGTGGCCGCTACCGCTAATGGAGGAATGAGCCCTTATGATTTTACTTGGAGTGAAAGCGGAGGAATTGACAATGAAATTTCAAGCCTAGCAGAAGGAAATTATACCCTTACCATTACCGACAATAATCAATGTATAGAAATTATCAATTTTGATGTCACGAGTATCCAAGCTTTATCCATTGATGTCATCGCTTCTGAGGTAAGTTGTTTTGGTGATAGCGACGGTCAAATAAACATTGATAGTAGTTATATGGGATTAGCTTTTAGTTTAGATAGTATTGGTTTTCAATCTGATTTAGTATTTGAGAATTTACCCGCTGGGAATTATGAACTTTATACCCTAGACGATCAAGGCTGTATTTCTAGTCAAGAATTTTCTATCGGAGAACCACAAAAATTATTTTTAGAAGTATCAAAAGATACCAGTATTGTACTCGGCTGTCCCGTTGAATTACGCTCTTTTACCAACTCAAATGATTCCATTATTTATCAATGGTCTCCTATCACCGACCTAACTTGTACGGATTGTCCAAGAACCACAGCGCAACCATTATTTACCACCAATTATGAGTTATTAATTATAGACGAAGCAGGTTGTGAAGCCTTTGATGACGTTTTAATCAATGTAGAAAAACCACGAGATGTTTATATCCCAAATGTCTTTAGTCCGAATGGCGATGGCATCAATGATGCGTTTTTAGTTTATACCGGAAAAGAAGTAGAACTAATCGTGACCTTAAAAGTTTTTGACCGTTGGGGTGAATTGGTTTTTGAAGGAAATGACTTTCCTCCTAATCTCACCAGTGAAGGATGGACCGGAAAGTTTAAAGAAGAAGCTATGAATCCTGGCGTGTTTGTCTATGTAGCCATCGTCAGATTTTTGGATGGAACAGAAATTCAATATCAAGGAGATGTGACGTTGTTGAGGTAGCTTTGAGAAACCTCACTAGCTTTGAGAAACCCGAGTCATTGCAAGAAGCCAAGCTAGGTTTCTTAAAGCGGAGTCTGATAAAGAATCATTCCCTTTAAGTATCTCTGGCTCATTTCCGCTTTAAGAACTCTTACTCCCACTCTTTCCCTTCTCGCGGAGTTCGCAAAGCTAAAACCTCACTAGCTTTGAGAAACCCGAGTCATAGCAAGAAGTCAAGCTAGGTTTCTTAAAGCGGAGTCTAGTAAAGAATCATTCCTTTTTAAGTATGCTTGACTCATATCCGCTTTAAGAACTCTTGCGCACACTCTTTCCCTTCTCGCGGAGTTCGCAAAGCTTGATAAACCTCACTAGCTTTGAGAAACCCGAGTCATAGCAAAAAGCCAAGCTAGGTTTCTTAAAGCAAAAAAGAATCATTCTTTTTAAGTACCTTCGTCAGACTCTTTTTTGCTTTAAGAACTCCTCCTTGCAAAATTGGACAAATCGCAGAGTTCCCAAAGCTCAAAAAATTAAAACATACAATCATGGCAAAACAAGTCGATTATTGGGCAAACTTGCAAGAAGGTCGTTCTTATCATATTTACAATCGAAGCATTAACAAAGAGAATATTTTTAAAGAAGATGCTTATTCTGAACTTTTTTTACGAAAACTTAAAATATTTATTCTTCCCTTTTTTGACATTGAGGCATATTGTATGATGCCGAATCATTATCATTTGTTGGCAAGGGTAAAACCAATATCAGATGAAATTTTAAAAAAAATAAACCAGCAAGGCACTTCAAAAAGCATAAAATTTTCACAAAACAAAATTTCTTATAACGATTTTCTTGCTGACCAATTTAAACGACTTTTTCAATCTTTTGTCTTGATTTATAATAAAGAAAAACGTAGAAATGGTAGTCTTTTTCAGAAAAGATTTAAACGAATTTTAATAAAAGATGAAATTAAATGGCAACACATTTTGATTTACATTCACCATAATCCTATTCATCATAAATTTAGAAAATCTTATAGTGACTGGAAATTTTCATCGTATTTGATTTTCTTATCAAATACAAATACGTTCATTGCTCGTAAAAATGTATTGAAACGATTTGATGATGATTTTGAAATAAGCAAAAAATTATTTGTTGAACATCATCAAAATTTTAAAATTAAAAACGATATGGATGATCTATATTTAGATGAACTTTGAGGAACCCGTAAGATTGCAACTTGCCGAGCTAGGTTTCTTAAAGCGGGGTCTTGTAATAATGACTCGTTCCCTTTAAGCTTCTATGGCTCATATCCGCTTTAAGAACTCTTGCCCCCGCACTTTCCCTTCTCGCGGAGTTCGCAAAGCTAGTGAAAGACCTCACTAGCTTTGAGAAACCCGAGGGTTAGCAACTTGCCGAGCTAGGTTTCTTAAAGCGGGGTCTAATTTTAAAGCGGCCTCTAACAAGAAAGATTTAAACAAATAACTTGCGCTACCCCA
>JALZUU010000632.1 GCA_023300665.1 Saprospiraceae bacterium
TTCGTTTGGATAACTTTCCAAAGTGTAAATCGTACATCTAATATTTCTACTCCAAGCAAAATACCGATAACCATTACTCCTTTGATCACCCAAAATTTATTGATCACAGACCCAAAGTTAAATGCTTCGAGCGAGGCGATTCCAGTAATTACTTGGCTGGCAATATCAAAATCTGGTGCTCGAAAATATATCCAAGCAAAACAGGTAGAAGAATAAACCAAACCCATCGCTAAAATATCTTTAAAGAATTTTGGTGTACGAATCGTATCTAAAATTTTATTCCAAATTGGCCCTCCTAATCGCTGTACGACTTGATAAGAACCGTGTAAGAATCCCCAAAAAACAAACGCCCAGCTCGCTCCGTGCCATAAGCCACCAAGTAGCATCGTGTTCATTAGGTTCATATAATTGAAGGCATTCTTATTATTGTATTCACTTTTTTTCATGTAGAAATAGGTTCCGATCGAACTCAAAACATAGATCACTGCCAACCACCACCATCCGGTGAGGAAGACCGTTAAGATCATAAATACGAGTATGATAAACCAAGAAGCAAACGTTCCTCCTCTATTTCCACCCAATGGAATATATAAATAATCTCTTAACCAGCTTGACAAAGAAATATGCCAACGAGCCCAAAATTCACTATAGTTGCGAGAGAAATAAGGTTTTTTAAAGTTATCCGGAAAATCAAATCCCATGATCCGTGCGAGTCCGATAGCGATATCAGAATACCCGGAGAAATCGCAATAAATTTGGAAACTATAAAAGATAACTCCGATCAATAGATGCAGCGATCCAAAAGTTTCTGGTGCTTGAAAACATTGATCGACGAAGGGCGCTAAAGAATCAGCAACCGCAACTTTTTTAAAGAATCCCCAAATGATCTGTCCTGTACCAGCAGTCACTCGATCCCAAGAAAATTCTCGATCTTTTTGAAACTGTGGTAAAAAATCACTAGCTCGAACAATCGGACCAGCAACCAATTGCGGGAAAAACGAAATAAAGGTAGAAAACCGTATAAAGTCCTTTTCAACGGCGATTTCTTTGCGATATACATCAATGGTATACGACATAGATTGGAAGGTATAAAATGAGATACCAACCGGCAGAATGATTTTCAGACTATGCATCGAACCATCGTAGCCGAAGCCGAGGAGCATTTCCTGAAAGGACTTGATAAAGAAATTGAAGTATTTGAAAAAGCCAAGGAAGCCAAGATTGACCACCATACTGGCGATGAGTAGTTTTTTACGAGTAGGTTGATCTTCGGTATTATCTAACTTTAGGCCAACAAAATAGTCAACACAGGTAGAAAAAGCCACTAAGGCTAAAAATCGTTCATCCCACCATCCGTAGAAAAAATAACTAGCAATCAAACAGAGAAAGAGTCTTGCTCGTCCTTTGAGTGAGAAGTAAAGTGGAAAAAATATTCCTATAAAAACAAAAAAAGCAATACTGTTAAAAATCATGTTTTTGGTAACTGCTAAGGGTATCACGGATCAGATACACCAATAAAATATTATAAGCTATTTTCTTAATACGAAACTCGTCTCTGCATGTTGCTAAACAAGGTCACAAATCTACAATTTACGATGCAATTATCCTGCCCTAGTTGATTTTATTAATAAATAAATTTCATCTGTTTATTTTTCAACAAGGTCTTTAATCTCTCCTACCCACAGTTCATAACCGGCGCGGTTGAGGTGAATACCATCTAAGGTGTATTTTGCGTTTAATTTTCCGTTGGTATCTTTAAATTTTAGGTGTAAATCTATGTATTTAAAGTTAGAATCAGCGGCTATTTTTTTAATACCTTCATTTAAAGTCCGTACATCTTCGTTGGCTAATCCGGTATTTTTCACGGTATTATTAATGGGAAGAATACTTTGAATGATTAATTGGGTATTGGGTGAGCCTGTTTTTATTTGTTCTACAATCGCTCTATAATTTTTTAAAATATGGGGCGGACGGTGTAAAATCAGGTCGTTTATCCCAATCATTAAGAAAACCTGTTTAGGTTTTCCATTAATAATTGGATCTAGTCTACGCAGAATTCCGTCGGTGAACTCTCCACCGATTCCACGATTTCGGATATTAGGATTATTAAAAAATTCTCGCCACTCTCCGTATTCTGTGAGTGAATTACCTAAAAAAACGATATTAGAAGAATCAATGGTCAAGTTTTCAAGAATTTGCGTTCGGTGTTGATAAGCTTCTGCTACTCCACCATTCCGGATTCTAGATATTATAGCGTTTGGGCCTCCAAGACGATGAACGGCATACGCTAATATAGCCACTAATATGATATTGGCTAGAATAGAAATAAAGAGGAGGGCTTTGCTCATGCTGAGATTATTCCTTGTGAGTACCTTGTTTTAACACTTCGTCAATAGATACTTTTCGGGTATGTTCAGAATGCTTAAAGTTTTTATTTGGATTACCCATTTTCAATAACCCTTTAAATTGATTTAATACAAATAAAGGTAATCCCCAAAGTGCTGACCAAATTTGCTTAGGTGCTTTGGATAAATATAAGGTAAATAAAATATTGAAAGCAAAAATTCCGATAGCGCCGATTAATAAAACGGCCCAAGTAAGATTTACAAATAATCCAAGGAAAGCAACAACCATACTGATTCCTAAAAGAATAAATAACGGTGGTGAAATCGTAACGATTCCAAATAATAATTTATTCCAACTAAATCCAAAAATTCCTTTTAGTAACAAACCAGAAGAGTTTGGGAAATTTTGAAAATAAGAAAACAACCAACGACTACGCTGGGTTTCTACTTGTTCACCAGACACTACTTTTTCATCAAACACTACAGCATCCCAAGCGTAGGTAATACGCTCATTCTCACGGAGTAAGACATTTTGTAAAATCTTATCTTCTTGTAACATTTTTTTCCACTGATGCTTACCTTGTTCGATTTCAGGGCTTGCTAAATAGCTTTTATAAAGTTCAGCTTCTACGGCCATTCCTGAACCAGATATTACAGCAGAAGAACCCAATACGTAAGGTAAATAACGATCAACATAATTTTTATAAAATTCTCCTGTTGCATCTGCACAAGCGTAAACAGTATCTAAGTTCTTAGCAGTTCGTTGGCCTTGTACGGCACGGTGGCCATTATTAACGTATTTGTTAATCACATTAAAAAACTGCGGATGCGCTAAATTATCTGCATCAAAAACCGCAATATATTCGTGTGGTCGTACAAAGCTTTCAATCGCATGGATGATTGACTTTGCCTTTAGTTTGAGTGCAGGTTGTGGATTTAAGACAGTTAGTTTATCATGGCTAACATCCCAGCCAGTGATATCGCAATCATCCGCTACTAAATAAACGTGTAGATTGTTGTATTTTTGAGAACTGACCAGTGACTGAATCAAAGGTTTAGCGATTTCTGCATTTTTATAAGCAGTGATAATACATCCGTAGTCCACTTCCTTATAATCTGGATCCCCTTTTTTAATATTTTTTACCCGATCTTTAAATATTCCGGACAACAATACCATTACGAATGGAAAAACTAAAAAGAAAATTAGTATTCCACTGATAATCATAAAGATGGTTGCTAAGATTGCCATGTGTATTTAGATTTATGCGTGTTCAAAAAAAGTATTAATCGGTTGTTCATCTTCCTTATAGTTACGATCTGCACGAGAAAAGTTCCATTTTATGGCCCGTGAAAACGCTTTAAAGTGATCCCATTCGCCTTTGATAGCAAAAACGAGTAGATTTTTTGGGATGGTTAAAAGGATCAAAAAGCAGTAAAAAGCCATTACTTCGAGTGCGCTACGATTGCGGCGCATAAAGAAAATCCGGTTACGATTTAGATAATATGTTTTTAATGGGCTTGTCTTTCCAGTAGAAACCGATTCTTTGTGAAAAATTTCTGCTTTGGGCTCGATATAGACTTCATAGCCTTTAGCACGAATTCGGTCGCACCAATCTAGTTCTTCATAATATAGAAAAAAGAGATTAGACATTGGGCCAACATCCTGAATAACTTTAGCGGGCACCATCATAGCAGCACCGTGTGCATAAGGCGAAGAAAAGGCTTCTTTTTCAGAATATTGTCCTGTATTTTCCTCTCCCACGGCCAAAGTTTCGTTTCTAGCAGTAAAGGAGTTAACGGCGGTAGCTCCAAGAAATTGGATAATATTTTTTCCATTTGTTTCCGGGCCAGGATAATACATGATAAGCGGGCTGACTGCGCCCAATTTAGGTATGTTTTCAAAACAAGCCACTAGTTTTTCAATCAAACCATCGGCTAATTCTGTATCATTATTTACAAAGAAAACAAGTTCTCCTTTAGCTCTAGGGACCGCTAAGTTGTTTCCACCAGCGAAGCCTAGATTTATATCACTTCTGATACCAATGATTTCGGGAAATTGCGCTTCTAAAGCGGGAATAGGGTTTTCTCTAGATCCATTGTCTACGACAAAGACCTCCAAGTTAGGATATGCCAAGGACCGGATAGAATCCAGCATTGCCACCGTCATTTCTGGCTGATTGTAGTTGACGGTAATTATTGAAACAAGTGGTTGATACACGGTGATTGAGTCGGTTGTCAGGTGAAAAATGTGTGTTTTTAATTATTTAGTCAATTCCTTCTCTCCTTACATCCAGCCGCCTAAAAAAGAAGCTCTAAATCTGCAAATGCCAAAATAATCGTTTTAAAATACAAAAATTGTTCAAGACCTGTTGAGGTCTTGAACAATTTAAAGGAAATTTACATAATGTTAATTAAGGATAAGTAAAAATTACTCACCTTTCTGAATCATCGCAGGTAAAGTACGAGAGATAATTCGAGCGTCCATTAGGAAGGAGAACTTCTTAGCATATTCAATATCCAGGCCAATTCGTTCTTCCATAGACATTGTGTCTTTTCCAGTAGGAACTGTTTGCCATAGACCAGTGATACCAGCAGGAGCGCCAAATCTCAGTGCCCAGCCATCTTTAGTTACTGCTTCTGCCTCATCAAGGGGCAATGGTCGATTGCCTACGATAGACATATCACCTCTGATTACATTCCACAATTGTGGTAATTCATCTAAGCTAGTTTTACGAATAAATTTTCCAATAGTGGTTACACGAGGATCGTTTTTAACCTTCAAGAAAGCACCAGAATAGTTATTTAAGTGTGCAACTTCTGCTCGTTTTGCATCTGCATCTGCACACATAGAACGGAATTTTAAGAAATCAAATTCTTGGTATCCACGACCAATTCGCTTTGAACGATAAATAACTGGCCCCTTTGAACCGCAACGGATAAGAAGTGCAATAGTAAGTAGTACAGGCGCTAAAGCCAAAAGTACACAAGAAGCAAAAAAGATATCAAAAGCACGCTTGCCCACAGGCATTTTGATGGTCATATCTTCTTCAGGAAGGCTAGATGCCTCCATTAAATCTGCTTTAAAAGAGAACAAAAATTCTAGTCGATCTCTTAAATCATACCATCGAACAGGTTCTGTGTAGCAATCATCGATACCCATTTTTAGAGCGATTTCACGATCTAAATTGAACTCTTCTTCTTCAGAAACTACTAAAAAAGGTAGTGTTTTAAGATTTTTGTTAAGTTGAATATTTTTTAAGAGGTTGAAATTATCATCCTGTAAGAACTTATAATTACAGATCACAGCAGTATCTGCAGAAGAGTCTTCTGCGATACGTGCCTCTAACCAGCGATAAGCTTTAAAAGAGTCATCAGATTTTTCGAACTTATAGTACCCTAAGTCCTCCTCATTGTTTTCGTTCATCAAAATGTAGGAAAAATTATCAAATCCTACGATTAGAACGCTTTTAGTGTTAGTGGAGGTAAGGTTAGTTGTCGTAAATTTCTGGTTCATGTTAACATGGTTTGTTGATCAAAATTGTAAGTGTAAATTCGTTCGTTCTTTGTAAATAAATTCTTTTGTTCTTTTAGGGTTTTCGATCAAAACTAGCGGCAGATTAAGTTGTCTTGGGTGATGCCAGCACCTTTTGAATTTTCTCTCTTAATTTTATGGGGTTAAATGGTTTTATTAAAAAGTCAGTTATTCCGAATTCTAAACATTCAGTTTTTAGACCTTCGTCTTCTTCCGCAGTAACCAGAATGACTGGTATTGACTGAAAGAAGCCACTCCGACGGATATTTTTCAAAAAATCAAGGCCATTGATTCTGGGCATATCATAATCCAGAAGAATAAAATCTGGAATATTGCCACTACTGAGCCAGGCCAGGCCTTCGAAGCCGTCGCTTTTGGTCACTACATCAAAATCTTTGCTTAGAAAGTTGCTAAGCAGCATACGAATGCTGTCGTGATCCTCAATTACTAGTATTTTTTTGCGTGTCATATTTTTACAATTTCCAAAACAAATAAATTAATGTTTGGAGGGTAAAATGATGCTAAACCTAAATACATAAGCAGCCTTTGTAAACTTCAACTGTAAGGAAGAAGACACAAGGGGGATTTACAATTTAGTTGGTCTTATGACCAAAAATTGTAAATGAATTGAGAAGTCTAAGTTAGAGGGTTATTGCAACTTAATTACCAGCGGGATTTCCGCAGGAGGGTAGTTGGGACGAATAGAATGAAGCAAAAATACTCCCTTTTATATGTTCACAGGACTTCTCGCAAATGCTTTAAAATAAATCTTTCATGCGATAACTCCTACAAAGATATGATTTTTTCGTCAAATACTAATTTTTCGTCATAGAATTTATATAAAAATAAATTCTAATGACAGGGCCTTTTAATAGTATCAGGATATTCTCAAATCTTATAGTACAAAGTTAATGAGTTTAACACCCAAATATATACCCTATAACAGGTATTTTTTGTATCGCGAAATTTTTAATAAATTGAAAAGAAATAAAATTTGCTTAAAGTTATTTTTTCCAAATTTTACTTAAATATCGAGTAACTTTTTACCCTTTTTTCAATCGCTTTTAAGACGCAAGAATGTCACAGCCGTAACTTTTTTTCCCATTAAAAACAGTCTATCTAGCAATAATTACCCTGTTTTGGGTATTCACATTAAAATTAATGCAAATACCAATTGATTAATAACCTGATTTTCTTATCTAAAAAGTTGTTTAAAAATGGCTGGATAAGTTATTTGGGAGCCATTAATTCATGTTACCAAGACTAGGCAAAAGAATGGAACTGCTTAGTTTCAATACCCATTTTTGAAGAACTTCTAAGGTTTACCGCAACAATTTTTATAATTTTGGGTACAATTCGTGTATAAACAGCTAATATGATCATCTTAAAAGTGTTATTCTGGGTTAGTCTTTTTATTGTTTTCTACGCTTATGTAGGATATGGTATCGTTTTATTTGTATTAATCAAACTAAAAAGACTATTTAAAGGAGGTTATGAACCACCAGTAATTGAAAATGATTCTGATCTACCAGAGGTCACCTTTGTAGTAGCTGCCTATAATGAGGCAGATTATATGGTAGAAAAAATCGAAAACTGTTTAGATTTCGATTATCCTAAGGATAAAATCAATTATTTATTTGTTACGGACGGATCGGATGATGACACCCCAGATGTAGTTCGTAACTACAAAGCACCTCCTGGAGTGGAGATTCAACTCTATCATGAGGATGCCCGTCAAGGGAAGATTGCAGCAGTAGAAAGAATCATGGCTTATGTTAAAACACCGATCGTTATATTTACCGATGCAAATACTTTTGTGAACAAAATGGCTATTCGAAAGATTGTCCGCCATTATGAAGATCCAAAGGTGGGTGCAGTAGCTGGAGAGAAAAGAATTCGATTGAGCGAAAAAGACGCAGCCAACTCAGCTGGAGAAGGGATTTATTGGAAATACGAATCTACTCTTAAAAAATGGGATTCAGAATTAAAATCAGTAGTGGGTGCGGCGGGAGAATTATTTTCGCTCCGAACAGAACTATTTGAAGCGGTAAAGAAAGATACGATTATTGAAGATTTCTATATGACGTTGCGAATTGCTCAAAAAGGCTATCGAGTAGTTTATGAACCAGAATCTTTTGCTGCCGAGCACTCTTCTGCTTCTGTCAAAGAGGAACTTAAACGTAAAATTCGAATTGCAGCAGGTGGCATCCAAGCGATTGTTCGATTGGCTCCATTACTTAATATTTTTAAATATGGTGTATTGAGTTTTCAATATATCAGTCACCGTGTTTTACGTTGGACTTTAGCTCCTTTGGCCTTGCCAATCATATTAATTGCTAACATCATTTTAGCCACTGGAGGTTCTCCTGTATATCAATTCATTTTAGGTTGCCAAGTACTCTTTTATTTAATGGCCGTTCTAGGTTATATTTTAGAAACCAAAAAAATCAAGCTAAAAGCGTTTTTCGTTCCTTATTATTTCTGTATTATGAATTATGCAGTTTACAGAGGTTTTTTCCGATATCTTGGAGATAATCAAAGTGTCATGTGGGAAAGATCGAAACGAGCAGATAATAAAAAGGTGGAGGCTTGATGGTGAATGTGCGGATTTTCAATTTTATTAAAAATCTATTTTGTCAATTTTTCTTGAACAAGTTTGTCCTTTACCATTGCTCGATCATCCGCAGATTGCAAAATCAGATGTGTGGATGGGGAAGTGTACCTTTCGGAAAGGACAGCGATATTTGATTAAGGCGCCATCTGGTCGAGGAAAAAGCAGTTTTATGCACCTATTATATGGTCTTCGCCGAGATTATGAAGGACAGATTTCCATTGATGATGCAGAAGTTAGCAAAATGGGATCAGAAGAGTTAGCAGCATTGCGCAAAGCTAAACTTTCCATTGTATTTCAAGATTTACGCTTATTTCCTCAATTGACTGGGTTAGAAAATATTATCATAAAAAACGACCTAACGAAGCATAAAACGTTAGATGAAATTCGTGGAATGGCTGCGAAACTTAATATAGTAGATATTTTAGAGCAAACGCCCCCTACTCTATCCTATGGCCAGCAACAACGAATTGCATTAATCCGAGCGCTTTGTCAACCATTTGATTATCTGCTACTAGACGAACCATTCAGTCATATTGATGAAGCTAATATTCAACAGGCACGAGGATTAATCGATCAGGAACTAAAAAAATCGGGCGCTGGTTTAATAATTGTAAGTCTAGGATCAGATTATAACTTTAAAGTTGATTATACCTTACAATTATAAGTAGAAATTTTAGCCTTTGCTTCTATGAAAGATCAATCATATGCAGGCATTCAGAACTCAAAAAGATAAAGTAGAAAAAAATTGTTCAAAAATTTTGAATTATTTGACAATTTCTTCACAATTCTATTATATTTGCGACACCTTAGAAAAAAGCAGTCAAAAGCGATTGTTTTTAGGTAAAAAATGCGAAAGTAGCTCAGCTGGTAGAGCACGACCTTGCCAAGGTCGGGGTCGCGGGTTCGAATCCCGTCTTTCGCTCCAAGAGGCCTTCAATAGAGGGCCTTTTTTCAGGAGCTTTAAGAAGCTCCTATAGAAGAAAAACACAGGGTGTGTTTTTCGGATATTGATGCCCGAGTGGTGGAATTGGTAGACACGCCGGACTTAAAATCCTGTGCTTTTCGGAGCGTGCGGGTTCAAGTCCCGCCTCGGGTACAAACACAGGTCGTAATAGGTTGATAATCAACTTGTTACGGCCTTTTTTCATTAAAGGGGTACAACTATGGTACAACATTTTAGTTT
>JALZUU010000633.1 GCA_023300665.1 Saprospiraceae bacterium
CATTTTTCCTGCGCCTGTTTCGACGAGCATTTGTTTAAAAACACCACCTGCTCCAGTAATTAAGATAATGATTCCCGCAGGTTGGAGGGCTTTCATACTGACTTCTTGAAGTTGCTCCCGCGTGGCTCCATATCTGGTACCTAATAGATACGTCGCCATTAAGGTGCTAATGATTAGGGCAATGATTGGATGTCCGATAAAGCGAAGAATGGCTAGCCAAGTGTTTTCTAGATCACCGTAAACTGCCTTGGTGACGGTGTTCATAACAATCAATAACAATGGAAATAAAATTAGAGATAGGACCAATCCCACTGGGGGGCGCTGCGTAGCAGTCTCCGCAGAAGGAGAGGGGACAAAAGTCTCAGGTACGGTTACGTGAATTTTTTTACTAATAAAACTACCGAAGACAATTCCGGCAATTAAGGTGGTTGGTAAACCGACGATAAAGCCAAATAAAATAATCCAACCCAAATCAGCACCAATTATATCTGCTACCGCAATGGGCCCTGGCGTCGGAGGAATAAAGGCATGTGTAACCGCCAAACTTGCTAATAATGGAATGGCATAATATAAAAGCGATTTACCTGTTTGTTTTTGTAAAGCATAAAGAACTGGAATTAAAATAATAAAAGCGACGTCAAAAAAGACGGGAATCGCAATTAAAAAACCAGATAAAGAAAGAGCTAGTTGAGATTTTTCAGTGCCGAATTTATCTAATAAAAAACGAGAAAGGGTTTGGGTTGCACCGGTATGTTCGAGGATGCCTCCAAAGATAGATCCGAGTCCGATGATGATGGCGACATATCCAAGTGTTCCGCCCATTCCTTTGATGACTGTATCGATGATTTCTTGAACAGGCATTCCGGCTAGTAGTCCAACGGAAATACTACTAATGAGTAAGGAAACAAAAGCATTGAGTCGAAGAGCTAGAATTAAAACCAATAAAATACCGATACCGAAAGCAAAGGCAAGAAGTAAAGCAGACTCCATATTAAGGGGTTAGTTGGCAGTAGACTGCACGTAAAGAAGATTGATTAAATTATGGTAATATAGAAGGTGAATTTGCGCATAAAGGTATAGAAGTTGTTTAAGAACTCCAAAATAAAACTTACCTTGGCCCTTGAAATGGATAAAGAAATATTATTAGACCTTGTTTCTAAACGGATGCCTTTCGGCAAATATAAGGATCGTTTGATCTGTGATCTACCTGTCTCTTACCTAGAGTGGTTTAATCGTAAAGGATTTCCTAAGGGGAAAATGGGCATGTGGCTGCAGACCATGCATGTGATTAAAACCAATGGATTGGAGGATTTGCTAAAACCGCTAAAGGATAAATGATGTGCGGATTTTTTGATTAGTAGATATGCGAATTTTTTGATCTCGCCTTAATGCGAGACAGCTTATGCAGATTTTGGATTAGATTAAAAATAATTTTCTTTCTTAGATTATTATAAGAGCAAATCAATCAATCAAATTCGGGTAATCCGTAATAATCCCATCTACGCCAATTTCAACTAATTTTTTCATAAAAACAGGATCGTTAATCGTCCATGGAATAACTTTCATTCCTTTTTTGTGGATCTCATTGACGGCGCCAACATTGAGGAGTCTAAAGTAAGGACTATAGATGGTTGGAGTGAAAGTCAACTTTTGAAGATTGGCTTCAAGTCCTTCTATATTTTCGACTAAAAAGGAGGTAGAAATATTGGGTGCTTGGCGGTGAATTTCGTTGAGGATGACTGGATCAAAAGACTGGATCGTAATTTGATTTTCAATTTCTAATAAGCTTATTTCTTGTAGCGCTAGTTCCACGAATTTTTTTGGTACCGGTGTAAAAACGCCATACCATTCTGGCTGACTTTTAAGTTCTACATTATAGCGGGGTGGGGTACGTTTGATTTTTCTACAATGCAATTCTACGTTGCTGATGGCATCCATAAAACTAGGTTTGTAGCTATTGTATTTTTTTTGTTCAGGAAATCGAGGATTGCCACGGCTACCACAATCAAAGGCTTTAATATCTTTATAATCAAAGTCAATGATTTTAAGTGTTTCAGCTTCCGCTTCTGTAATTGCTCGACCATCTGAATGTTGACAGATAACATGTGAAAACCAAGGTTCGTGAGAAAGAATTAGCTGGCTATCCTGTGAAACAACAACGTCTAATTCTAAAGTCTGAATGGGGAAATCCAACGCTTTTACGAGTCCATTAATACTATTTTCAGGATAAAGACCGCGTGCGCCTCGATGTCCCTGATAGTCGATTTGCTTTTTGGTTGGAGGTGTGGAAGGCTCGCCACAAGCGAAGAAAAGGAGAAGACTAAAGAATAGTGATTGCTTCATGTGTGAAAATTTAAAACTGATGGTTACCACAAATTTACGATTACTAATATTATTTAGTTGCTAATTATATCTTAAATTACACGATTGAGCGCATTATTAATTATTCATTAAAAAATTATTAATTAACCCCCTCATCAAGTCCTAGCTTACGATATTCTAACTCCTTCAATTCAAGTCTTTCTATTACTTCCTGTTTGTCGAGTTTTCCAGCGAAAGCTTCTACAATAAAAAGGAGTGAATTAATTTGTTGACCGATTTTCTGATAATATTGTTCGTCTTTAAAAGAGCGATCCAAAGATGGTTTAGGATCATCGAGAAACTTCATGTCTGATTTCATCATGATCGT
>JALZUU010000634.1 GCA_023300665.1 Saprospiraceae bacterium
TAAAAAATTACCGAACCATTAAGTAAAATAATACGTTTTTTTTAAATGTGTTTACATAAGACCATTCGTCCAATAATATCAAATAATATATCGTTTGGTTTTTATCTATAAAAACTGATTACATGTTACGGAAAATATTAAGTACCCCTCATCTGATTACTGCGGTAGTCATTCTATTTTTTTTGAGTGCTTGTTCAGCACTTCGACCTGTTGATAATAGTATCCCAACGCCACGGAAGCCTCGTAGTTCCACTTCACGCAATACCTCCTCAAAGACGGCTTCTACGCTTCGAACGAGTATTATTCAGACTGCTCGTAAGTATCAAGGTAGTAAATATAAATATGGTGGCACAACACCCAAAGGTTTTGATTGCTCTGGTTTTACCTCTTATGTTTTAATAAAAAATGAAGTAGACTTAGCACGTAATTCGGGTGCTCAAGCTAAGCAAGGAAAAAAGATCAGAACCGTTGCTGCTCAACCTGGTGATCTTATCTTTTTTGGGTCACGAGGAAAAGTATCGCATGTCGCAATCGTTACTCAAAATGACGCAAGTGGTCTAAAAGTGATTCATAGTACTTCTTCTAAAGGCGTTATCGAACAAAATATTACCCATTCAGATTATTGGCAATCTCGCCTCTTATTTGCGCGAAGAATATTGGATTAAGAATCGACTCAAACTTTTAATATCTTATTTTTTTGCTAGTTGGCTTGTTAGCTATTGGCCAGTTGGCTAACAAGCAAATACCCTAAATTTGTCACGCACGCTAATGTTTTTCATTGAGAAGCGTTTAAAAATGAGTATATTCGCAATTGCTTTTTTCCAAATTAGACCACTATCATAATCGTGTTAGTAATTCGTAATTTATTTATTCAAAAATACTATGATTTATACTGCACTGAAAAATAGTACAACAAGATGATTAACTTAATTTTATTCGGCCCTCCGGGCTCAGGGAAGGGAACCCAAGCGGGAAAACTCGTCAAAAAATTTAAACTTGTTCACATCTCAACAGGTGATTTATTTAGGTTTAACCTAAAAAACAATACACCACTTGGAATAGAAGCCAAAAAGTATATTGATAAAGGAGCATTGGTACCAGATAAGGTGACCATTAACATGCTTAAAGCGAAGGTGCTTGAAAATCCAAAAGCAAAAGGTTTTATTTTTGATGGTTTTCCTCGTACGAAAAAACAAGGAACAGCACTAAATCGGTTTTTGAAAGGTATGGATGCTGAAGTTACAAAACTGATTATGCTAGATGTACCCGATGATGAATTGGTAAGACGATTGAAAGAAAGAGGAAAGACTTCTGGTCGAGCAGATGATAAAAGTAAAAAGGTGATTCTAAACCGGTTGGCAACTTATAAAGAAGAGACCATTCCAGTTTTTACCCAATACCTGAAAAAAGGAAAATCTGTTAAAGTTTGGGGGGTTGGAGATATGGATACAATCTATAAACGATTATGCTTGGAGATTAAAGAAGCATAAAGACAATTCCATTTAATGGTTATTACTAAGGCACAAAGAAAAAAGCGAAAGTAAAATTTCGTGTTCTTTGTGCCTTTGTGGCAAAAGAAACTAAAGCTTGTTTAATCAATTTTAACGAATTTTAGACAAGCGCTAAAAAATAAATTTATGTCTGATCGAAATTTTGTTGACTATGTAAAAATCTGTTGTCGCTCCGGTGCCGGTGGTGCAGGATCTGCGCATTTTCGTCGAGATCGGCTGACGGCCAAAGGTGGTCCAGATGGTGGTGATGGTGGTCGTGGTGGGCATATTATCTTACGAGGGAATAAGCAGTTGTGGACTTTGTTGAGCTTGAAATATAAAAAGCATGTTATCGGAAAAATTGGAGAGAATGGGGGAGAAAGTAATCGAACAGGAGCGGAAGGAGAAGATGTGATTTTGGATGTTCCGTTGGGGACGGTCGCTAAAGACGTAGAAACGGGAGAAACGCTTTTTGAAATAACCGAAGACGGAGAAACACAAATCATTGTTCCTGGTGGACGAGGTGGTAAAGGGAATTCTTTTTTTAAATCTTCTACGCAACAGTCGCCGCGTTTTGCGCAGCCAGGTGAAGAAGGCAGAAAAGAATGGAAAATACTTGAACTAAAAGTATTGGCCGATGTCGGATTGGTGGGATTTCCGAACGCCGGAAAATCTACTTTACTTTCTGTAATCACCGCCGCTAAACCCAAAATTGGGGCTTATGCTTTTACGACGCTTACCCCTAATTTAGGAATTGTTCAGTACCGAGATAATCGCTCTTTTATCATGGCAGATATTCCTGGGATTATTGAAAATGCCCACGAAGGTAAAGGACTAGGCCATCGGTTTTTAAGACATATTGAGCGGAATGCTTTATTGCTATTTATGATTCCTGCTGATAGTGATAATATTCAAAAGGAATACGATGTTTTACTAAATGAACTTAAACAGTATAACGAGGAGATGTTAGACAAGCCTCGCTTACTGGCAATAACTAAAGGTGATTTGATTGACGATGAACTGGAAGAGCTATTATTACCAACCATTCCGAAAGACATTGATCATGTTTTTATCTCATCGGTTGCTCAAACAGGGTTAGTTGAGTTAAAGGATGAAGTCTGGAAAAGATTGACTGCAGACGAGGGGGTATAACGAACAAAGCCCAGCAGATAATGCTAGGCTTTGTAAAAATAAAATTTTAATAAACATTCAGTTATGCACGTCTCTTTTTTAATTCACACCGTTTTTTAGCTAGATGTTTTACCGAATTTTTACAACGATAACAGGTCACGATTTCAGCAGACCTAGGGTTAATTACCAATACAATATTGGCTATTTTCTTGCGTAGTTGAGGGCCAACTTCTTCAGGGATTTGTTTTTGCAAAACTGTGCAAAATTCCAACCCCTGTTTTTGCAATGTGATCCCATAATCTAAGACAACTGCGATGATTTCAATATCAATAGCTCGTTGATCACTCCGGGTTAGGGCGTGATTGGTGAATTTCAGACAATAAGAATACTTTTTTTCGCTTTGATCAACCATAAAAGTTCTATCAATAAAATTAACAACTGAATGATCTTCTCGCTCATAACTATAGCGCGAATGATTAGTTCGGATATTCCAATTTTTTTTAGATAAGTGTGTCATATGCTTCCAATTAAAAAAAAATTAAAAAAGGAAGTGAATGAGGTGCAAAAACCACTTTTACAAATAAGTACGTTTTGTCGCATCTCTCTAATCCACTTTTGGATTAACAACATAAGATACAATTAGAACTTCAAATAAGTTTCAAGTATAATATCTTTTTTTGAAAAAAATGAAAATTATTAATTTGAATGTAGATAATAGGAAGAGAGGCAACTTATCAAAATTCAGTAGTTCAACTTAGAAATTATTGGTAGTTTCTATTTTAAATTGAAAATAGAAGATTACGAAATAATAAGATTTGTCCCCATCAAAAATACCAGTTATCTTGCGTACATCATTAGCTAGAATTTTGTTTTATTATGAAAGAAAAGACCATCCAACAAAAAATTACTGCGCTCTACGAATCTTGGGCAGGAGAATCTGTAGTAAGTATTTTACCTTTGACTCGCACCGCTTCCAATCGTAATTATTTTCGAATCACTAGTGCTACTAAAAAAGCAATAGGTACTTATGGTCCCGACTCGAAAGAGAACGCAGCATTTGTTTCTTTTACTAAAAATTTTTACGAGAAAGGATTACCAGTACCTGAGTTGTACGCCGAAAATTTATCTGAGCAAATTTATATCCAAGAAGATTTAGGGGCAACGACTTTGTATCGTTTTTTACAAAAAGATCATGGTGGTTTTTCTGAGTCGGCCATGGCTATGTATAAAAAAGTATTGAAAGGGCTTGCGCGAATGCAAGTAGAAGGAACAAAAAATCTAGATTATTCTGTTGCTTATCCACGACCAGATTTTGATCGACAATCCATGCAATGGGATTTAAATGGATTTAAATATTTTTTCCTAAAATTAGCTGGGATTACTTTCGATGAGCAAGCCTTGGAAAAGGATTTTGATACACTGATTAATTTTCTGCTTTCCGCTGATCGAACTTATTTTATGTATCGAGATTTTCAGGCCCGTAATATCATGTTAAAAGATGGGGAACCTTATTTTATCGATTATCAAGGTGGTCGACGCGGTGCCTTGCATTATGATCCAGCTTCTTTATTGTTTCAGCCGAAAGCAGCGATTCCATTTGCTATTCGAGAAGAATTAATGTCTTATTATTTAGAGGTGATTGGTAAAATGATTCCGGTTGATCAGAAAAAATTTATGGATCATTTTTACGGATATGTGATGATTCGTAGAATTCAAGCTTTTGGGACTTATGGCCAACGTGGTCTACATGAGCGCCGAGCTTATTTTATCAATAGTTTGCCATTGGCACTACAAGATATTAAATGGGTATTGGATAATAAAGCACTTCCAATTGAGATTCCTGAATTATTGCGCGTACTCCGATTGGCTATTGAAGATCCTCGTTTTCAACCAACAGGCGCACAAGCTGATAATAAATTTTTAACCGTTCGAGTGAATAGTTTTTCTTATAAATTTAGTCATCCAGAAGATCCTTCAGGGAACGGTGGTGGTTTTGTTTTTGATTGTCGATTTATCAATAATCCAGGACGCTATGAGCCTTGTAAAAGGCTTACAGGGCGAGACGAACCCGTCATTAAGTTTCTAAAAGAAAATAGCAATATGGCCGATTATCTCAATAATATTTATCATATCGTTGATGAGGCGGTTGAAAATTATATTGAACGGAAGTTTACCAATCTGATGGTTAGTTTTGGATGTACCGGAGGACAACATCGTTCTGTATATGCTGCTGATATGCTAGCCGCTCATCTAGAACAAAAGTATGGTGTAAACGTCGAACTAACGCATATCAGACAAGAGGAGAAGAACTGGATAAATTAATGGTTTTGAGTTCTGGGTTTCGAGTTTTCGAGTTAGTTGTACGCGAAAGTAGACATTATTAATTTTTCATTAGAAAATTATTAATTATAAAAACACGGAAGAAGTGCCATTATTAATTCTTCATTAAAAAATTATTAATTAAAAACCTAAGCCAGCGTGCGAGCAATCTTAATAATCACTGATTTATAAGCTGGTGTATGGCTGCGTTTTGCAAAGCTATTAATTGGAACCAAGACATTCGCTTCAGGAAAATAAGTAGCAACCGTATTTACTGGAATATCATATTTAATTACTTGAAAATCTCTGGCGACTCTTTCTTTATTATCATAATAACTAAACAGGTCCACCTGATCTCCTGGATTTAACCCAGCCTTTTTAATATCATTTTCATTCATAAAAATAACACGTCGACCATTCTTAATTCCTCGGTAGCGATCATCATTTCCGTAGATCGTGGTATTAAATTGATCGTGGCTACGGATCGTCATCATAATAAATTCATCTTCCTTAACGGTAATATTATAGACAGGATTAACAGAAAATAAAGCCTTACCAGTCTCAGTTTTAAAGTTACCTTCGCGCGCGCCGTTTGGCAAATAAAATCCACCATGATTTAATACTCGTTCGTTATAATTATCAAATCCAGGAATGGTGGCTTCGATTAAATCGCGAATTA
>JALZUU010000635.1 GCA_023300665.1 Saprospiraceae bacterium
GGTATAGCTGCACCTCTCCCTGTAGAGTTGACTTCTTTTGAGGCAGTTGACAATTATAGAGAAGTTTCTCTTTCTTGGATAACAGCTTCTGAATTAAACAACTCTCACTTCGATATCGAATACAGCACTGACGGTTCAACCTTCCGAGCAATTAACGAAGTAATCGGAAACGGAACAACTCAAGAAAAGCAAGAATATAGCTACACGCATACAACTCCAGCCAATGGTGCTAATTACTACCGCCTAAAGCAAGTAGATTTTGACGGTGCTTTTGAATATAGCGACATTCGAGTAGTTGAGATCGAGCGTACTGGTAAAGTGATCATTAATCCTTCAGCAGCGATCGCTGAGATTACGGTTCAGTTAGCAGAAACAACTGCTGAGAATAACCAGATTGGAATTTATGACATGATGGGTCGTACGGTAATGATGAGTAATTTTGATGGTACGATCAATGCTAAGACAATTGATATTTCTAACTTAGAGAAAGGATATTACGTGGTACGTGTGCAAGCAGGTAACCAAGTATTTACAGAGCGATTTATGAAGATGGTGGACTAGTCAGGAGCCATTTTTTATAGAATATAGTGCAGTAGCACTTGGAACGCAGTGGTTTAGGCCGCTGCGTTTTTTTTATTGAGGAATGGATTCTTTAGAGGAAGCGTCAAAGGAAGGAGTATGATATCTGTTTTAGGGTTTAATTTTTTAAAATACAAAGGTGATTTATAGATAAATTGCTATTTTTTACTTTTTTTAAAATAAAAAACTGACTTTAAGCGGACTATCGAAATAAAAACATTCTAAACTCTTTCTTTTCTTTTAATGTTTAGTTATATTGAGTAGATATTGAAAAACTCCAAAATTGCTTACGAACCTAACCTCAAAAAAACTCACTATGACCACGAAATCGAATCTAGTCCTTGCGGTACTAACCTTTCTAGGTTGTTTTGTACTCTTAGCTTTACGGCCCGTTCCTGCGGCTGCGGTTTATAATGTTACTACTATTACTGGGAAGATTGTCAAAGTCACAAAAGCGGGTGGTCCTGGCGATGTGATGCTTGAACTCAAAAATGATGATCGTACTTTCTACCTCAATCGAGGTACTGAGAATGGATTAACGATAGATATGTTTAAGAAAAATTTACTGTTTCGGCAAGCGACCTTAGATTTTGTTGAGCATTGGACACCGCTAGATCCTACAGCTGAAAAGGTTTCAGTAGCTCGCGTTGCTGTTTCAGGACAAACTATTTGGCAACAGCCGGCAGCTACCTTTGTAGCGAATTAATGACTTTTCTATCCTTATTTCTAGAAATCAAATAATCGATACATTTACTCTCTTCCAGAGCGATCAATAAAATTGCTATTAGCCTGTTGGGTTCCGAACAAATGAATATCCTGAATATTAACATGTGGAGGACGTGTTGCAATAAAGTAAATACTCTCTGCTACATCAATTGCCTTTAGTGGTTGAAAGTCCTCATAAATTTTAGCCTTTTCTTTATCTTCAAATCGCACAAAAGCAAACTCAGTCTCTTCTACATGACCAGGACTTACCTGTCCAACCCTAATATTGTATGCATGAAGTTCTAATCGCATGGCTTTGGTTAAAGCTTCTACTGCGTGTTTCGTAGCACAGTATACATTCCCATTTGGATAAACCTCTTTACCTGCACTAGAACTTACATTGATAATATGTCCTTGACGACGTTTTACCATTAAGGGAGCTAAACAACGAGTCATATAAAGAAGCCCTTTAATATTGGTGTCAATCATCGATTCCCAATCTGCTAAATCTCCTTCGTGGATCGAGCTAAACCCTTTGGCAAGACCAGCATTATTGATTAAGATATCAACGTTTTGCCATTCTTCCCCTAAGTTATTGATTGCCTCCTTGACGGCATGTGGATCACGAACATCGAATGGTAAAACGTGAATCTGATTATTGTATTTTTTGGAATAAATGGTTTTAATAGTTTCCAATCGGGTAGTGCGTCGTCCAGTTAAAATAAGACGATAACCATTTTTAGCGAAGACCTCCGCAGTGGCTCGACCGATTCCAGAAGTTGCGCCAGTAATTAAGACGGTCTTGGTGGCATTATTTGCATTTCGACTAGCCTCAACATCTGCTATCTCAAAAGGAATTTCTTGTGAAAAAGATTTAGATTTTAATCCATTTTTCTTTTTCTTCTTACGTTTCTTTTTATCTTTTTTTAGATATTTAAAAACTCGATCGTTCTCTTCTGTTTTTAAAGAAGGGTCAAATTGCCAAGATAAATGATATGCCCGACTGGCTTTCTTAAGTTTACCTATTTGATGAAAAATTTGCGTTAATTTAAAATAGGCTTTTGAGTTACCCGGTTCGAAAGAGAGTACCTTTTCGAGTTCTTCAATCGCTTTTTTAGGTTTACCTTTAACATCATGTAAAAGATAGGCGAACTGTAATCGTGCGTCTACATTTGCTGGATCAAGCGTTAGTGAATTTTCATAAGAATTGGCAGCTGTTTCCAATTGACTTTGGAAATGATTCTGTAAAAGCTTCCCTAAGCGATAATGAATAATTGGTTTTTGGCGGTCGATGCTTAGCACTTTTTCGTAATAATTCTTTGCTAATAACCAATCCTCTCGTTGTTCAGCTAGGGTAGCTAATAAAATATAAGCATCTGTGTAAGCTGGATCAAGCTGAGTGATTAATTCCAATTGTTGATTGGCATTCTCAAATTCTTCTGCCGGACTGGCCAAAAAGGTAGCATATAAAAATCGAAGACGCGTATTATTAGGGTAACGATCGAGCATGGTTTTTAACAATTCCATCCCTTCGTCAATGTATCCGTCGTCAATGAGATTTTTAGCTCTTTGAACGGCTTCTTCTGCTACTGAATCAAAAATATCTTGCGTATCCTTAGTTGGTATAGATGGTACTTCTGTAATAGACAAAATATCTTTTGTATCTTCCTCTTCATCATCAAAAATATCATCAATTATATCTTTAGAAACAGGATCAGGTTCGTTCTTCGTGGAAAATCCGTCGTCTGATAAGGTATTTAGGTAACGATCAAGTTCACTTTCTCCTTCCGTCTTTGCAAATTTATTTTCCTGCTGTTGTTGTTCTTCTTTCATTTTCTCCTTTTGATGTTCTAGGAGGCGATCCAAAAGGGGACCTTGATCAGCAACATGAGAAGAATTGTTTTTAAGGATATTTTCCATGTTCAGTGGTTCAACAACTGAGTCAACTTGGTCGTCTACCTTTAGGGTATTATCTTCTAGGGTTTCAGGTTCGGTAGTTGGTTGTTCTCGTAAGATTGGAGCTTCCGTGCTTATTTCTGATTCAGTCACACCAGCCCATTCAGGGTCGATGGTTTCTGATAGTGGTGTCTTTTCTGTGGCTTGTGCAGTTCCAGGAATAGCGGATTCAGCAG
This sequence comes from Saprospiraceae bacterium, assembly GCA_023300665.1. GTDB lineage: Bacteria > Bacteroidota > Bacteroidia > Chitinophagales > Saprospiraceae > JALZUU01. Next base: position 3,417 of record JALZUU010000635.1, read on the forward strand.
CTAGATTGGTAGATTCCTCTTCTGACATCGAGACAGGAGCGACAATAGAAGGTCCATTAAAAAATTCCTCTGGATCTGGATCTTCTTCGTTTACTTGAGGAATAATGATTTTGGCATTTTTTATTTTCTCCCGATAAGTTTGATGTAAATCAGGTGCATCTAGCGTTTCAAAAAATAATTCAAAATCATTATGCATCATTTGATCCGCAGTCCAAAAATCAACACCACGAAGAATTCTTAAAAATTCTCCTACTTCAGAAGAAGTACTTCGTACAATTTTTAACTGACCTTCTAATTTATCAAGTAAAGTTGGATCGGTGGCTTCTCGTTTTAGTTTACGTAAATCGAGATAACGTTCCTGCCAATAATTCATATACTGAATAACGTTGGAAACACGCTCAAAGGTAGTAGGGACTATTTCATAAGTACCATCAGGAAGACGTTTGCGACCATCAATAACAACGGGTTGAACTTGATTGGTATGCTGTTCGCTGGCTTGGAGCATAAATAGCGATTGATACATACACTCCGTAGAGCGTAGGAAGTTATCACTCACCAGCAATAAGATGGGTTCTTTTCGATCTTTAAGTTGTGCTTGAAGCCCGTTTTCTCCGGTGATTTCATCACCAGCGACATGGTCAAAGTTGATACCGACCAAACCAAGCTTAGCTTCGATTTCGAGTGCGAAATTTTGATTTTCTTTACAGTATGCTAATATAAAGCCCATAAGTAATTTTATCGTTTTCGTTTTCTTTCGATTCGTAATGTCGTTCTAAGGGTCACTCTTAAAACGATTTTCATACACCGTGAAAGTCTATTAAACGACTATTCCTCACTTGAAGTTGCATTTTTAAGGTATTCTGATTCGAAAATAAAAACTTGAGCATTAAGAACAAGCTTTTTTTGAATTTTATAGCGAATGCTGTGGAACAAAAAAAGCTGAATCTACTGGCTATCAAGGTTTTATCTTTGGACATGAACCTCTATTTTAAAGCATCTTCATTTAAAAGTGTCTGTACGAAGGTACCAAATTCTTCTTTAAATTCTGTGTATTTACTAGTTGCAGGCCCATTAAAGCCTGTATGTATTCTTCTGACCTTATTATTTCGGTCGATAAAGATCATTGTTGGATAAGATAAAATGTGGTTCAACATAGGCAAAGCTTGTGCTGCTTCTTGCTTGTTTGAGTTACCTGCAACCACCATTTCGTAGGGAACTTCCATTTTATCTCTGTACCGTTTTAAGGCATTATTATCCTTAATTGGATCTTTGTATTTTTCAAAGGCCAAAGCAACAACTGCTAAGTCTTTATTTGGGTTATTTTTTAAATAATCTATCAAAAATTCAGTCTCATCTCGGCAATTAGGGCACCAGGTACCAAAAATCTGCACCAATTTGACTTTTCCATCATATGCTGGATTGTCTAAGCTGATGGTTTTTCCTTCCGGATTTTTAAAAGAAAATTCAATTTTATCATATCCTTCTTTTAAGAAAGTCAAATCATTTGGATCTGTAAGTGTAACCTCAGGATTTCGTTTTGCTTCCCAAGTAGTCCGATAATGCGTACCACTACGGAAGCTACCGATTAGTCGATCTTTGTCTAATAATTTAGCCTCAAATAAAAAGGCATGACTCCCATCAAAGGTGGATAAGTAAACCTTATCTTCTTGGATGGTCCCTTCCAAAAAGCGATAATCACCCGTTTCTGTTCGGAAAGTTCCCGTTAAATGATTGCCTTGCTGCTTAAACTCTCCGATTGCAGGATAAGGATCGTCTCCATCCAAACCAAAGGTAACTTCCCATTTTCCACTGAGGTCGGTGGCTGGTTCTTTTTTCAATAAAGTAAAACGATGGCCTTGTCCATAACGAGCGATAAAAGGAATTTTATAATTATTTCCGCGACTAGGAACATAGAAATTACCAGCAATTACCCCAGCGTCGTAGTCGGCTCTGATGTAGGAGTCATATTCTGGAATATCGACAAAGAGGGTATCGTTTCCAGTTCTACGATCTTTTCCAGTTTTTATTTCATCCAGTTTGATTCGTTCTGCTCCATTTATTATTTCAATATAAAAGTCTGTTTCATTGGTATAGACGACTTCAAAAGTAAATGGGAGTTCTCCTTCCGTTATCTCTGTCATTTTTAAATCGACCAATTCAGGTAGTGGTTCTCCCTTGTCATTCTGAATTTGTTGTTGTGGAATAAGTTGTAACACTCCACGCCAAGTACCAGGAGCGATGGATGTGAATGTATTTTCCATGACAAAACATCCTACACAAAAAAGTAGGCAAAGACTAAGAATTGGAAATCGGTATTTTTTCATTATAATTTTTTTGTAAAACCTTCACAAGAAATATAGAATGACAGAATTTGAAAAGTAATATTCAGTCCACTCATTTACATTTATAGGCGATAAGTCCTGTTGTTAAGTGACAACAAGTCTTTCAAGGTGAAAGTTTAAATAATGTATTGTGTAAAAGTGGTACAGATGTGCTGGGCAAAATTAGGAAATAAGTGGTGGAAAACCAAATGTGTTTCATTCTTAAACAGCTTCAATCAATTAGAAATTACTGAACGATTGTTTAAGAGGATACTAAATAATGTTTTTCAAGTTCTTCCCTTGGTATTTGATGAAGACCAGTGAACCATCTTTCTTCATAATTTAGCCCATTTTTTTGGACAAAACCTCGGTGCCATTTTAAGACTTTTTCATTTAAGTATTCATCTTGGTCTCCGCAGTGCCAGATGAGCTTTTTACTATTAAAATAATTTTGATAGGGTTGATAATCTAAATCATCAGGTAGGGTGCCTGCCCATAAGATCAACTGATCAAATTTTGGGAACTTGGCCATCATCCAACGAATTTGCGTGGCGACTCCTTGCGAAAATCCAAAGAGATTAATCTTTACATTTGGAGAAAGTAAGGCCGTATATTTTTCATAAATCTGGTGAAGCATATTTACAAAATCGTCAATCTCAGAAAGTCGATCTCCACTAGTCATCCAAGAGGCAGAAATTTTTCCTGTTACACCTCCCCAATAAAAACGAGAAAGTCCTTCCGGAGCCACAATTAGGTGCTTACCATTGTCAAATTTTGCAAATTTATGAATGATCTCACTTCCCAATTGTCCATAGCCATGACAAACCAACCAAAATTCTTCTATGTCCGCTGAAGGCGTCCCGAGGGTATAGTAATGAGCGGTACGAGGAACTTGGAAATGATGAGAGTCGTAGATCGGCATTTTTTATAATGGGTAATGTTTGTGAATGATTTAAATCAGATATTTTGAAATATTGAATCTATATCCCTCATAAAATTAAATTTTGATTCTTAAAGTTGGGATCTGTTTTTTGTGCAAAATAGGATAAAAAAAATGGAAGTGATTCGTGTATATTATTCAATATTCACGTTAATCAATATTGGATATTCAATATTCTTTTCGCTATATTCCACAACCTGGAGCGCGCCAGTCGTCTACTGATTTTTTAAGTTCTTTTAGATATTGGGAAATTTCTTTTTCGCCAGATACCTTTGTATCATCTTCTTCTAAAATAGGTTGCTTAAGATTGGAATCTTCTTCCAGTTTATGTGCTACAACGATATCGTCAAGTAAGGCACGCCAATCTTTAACAGCAGTATTTTCTGAAGGATATTTAATGGTTAGCATAATTATTTTATTTAAAAAAATAAACGAGAAAGTTTCTAAAATAAACGAGAATTTAACTATTCGATAAAATTTATTTTTGGTGCTATCTCAAAAGCTTTAAATAGTGGTTTTACTAAAAAATAGAAAGCGTAAAAACAAATGACCGATCAGCTATTTAAACAACAAGAAAATAGAAAAAAATGTTTTATCATCTGACCCAATCCAATCTTCAACATCCTAAAAAATACGATCAAAGGCATTGAAGTTGTTTTAAAATGAAGCCTGCCTTCGTGCCTCTGGCAGGCAGGCACAATGGTTGCGGACAAGTCATTGATTGTCAATACTTCACAAATTTATCGGCATCATAGCTT
>JALZUU010000636.1 GCA_023300665.1 Saprospiraceae bacterium
AAACAAACACCAAAATTCAACATAAAAGTAATTTTCGATCCACAAGAAGAATATGGATCAGCGGCACTTTTATCGACCTTAGATCAATATAAAAAACGCTATGCTTCGGATTATCTGATCGTGATGGATGGTCCAGCCCACGACTCGAATAAACCAACCTTGACTTTTGGTTGTAGAGGTATTGCGCTTTGTAGTATGACGACCTATGGAGCGATTTTACCACAGCATAGCGGACATCTTGGCAACTATGTTCCCAATCCTGTTTTTGGATTGTCGAGATTACTAACCAGTATGAAAGATGCAGATGGAAAGGTTTTAATCAAAGATTATTATGCTGGAATTGAGATAGATGCAGAAACCGAAAAGGTGTTAAACTCCGTTCCTTATGATGCCCATGCTTTCAATCATAAACTAGGTATTTGTACAGCAGAACACGTCGGTCATAATTACCAAGAAGCGTTACAATATCCGACTTTAAACGTTCGGCAAATTGGTACTTCCTGGAAAGGTGAAAAACTAAAAACGGTTATTCCTGAATATGCGACGGCAGATATAGATGTTCGTTTGGTCCCAGAAACAGATGGTCAAGAACAATTAGAAAAAATAAAAAAACATCTTCAACTTCAAGGTTACCAAGTCCTTGATCGAGCACCAACGGATCAAGAAAGAAGAACTATTCCTAAAATTGTCAATTTTCAAACCATCCGAATTATCAATTCTTTTAGAACTGATCCTACTGCGGATTTTGGTAAAAAACTCAGTAATCAATTGTCTAAGAAGTTCGGTGATGATCCCATCGTGATTCGGATGATGGGTGGTACGGTTCCGATTGTTTCGTTGATTGATAGATTAGATATTCCGACGGTGATTGTTCCGATGGTAAATATGGATAACAATCAACACAGTCCAAATGAAAATATTAGAATTGGGAATATTCGAGAAGGGATAAAGATTTGTTTGGGGATTTTTGAGATGGAGTTGTGAGGGAGCGTGTAGATTAAATTTTAAATAGTTTCAAAAAAATATGGTCTTCAAATCTATCCGTAATTTGATAAATTAAACCTTAGAATTTCTATGTCAAAATTAAAAATAGTAAACGAAACCTACTATTATGCCTTAATCGTAATTTTAGGAGTAATGCTAATTTATAATATAAGCTAAAACGGTAAGATAAAGAATTTAGCATAAAAAAATTGTCCTTCCAAATAGTAATATTGATAAGCTTAAACTAGCAAAGAATATTATCTTATTGGTTTTGTTATTTTTTTGAACATAAAATATTCTATAAAAAGCCTCCGCTAAGCTTAGGATGGTCAAGATTAAAAATAGATACCAATATTCGCCTATCCAACTTGCTAGCCCTGAGCTAGACAATCCAAAAATAGACAAACCTACTGAGCCGCAAGTAGTAGCACAGGCGGTGGCACAACTTGTCAAACCTGGCCCAGCACAACAAATTGCGGAAGAAGTACCTATGATTGAAAATAGGTTTGAAGTCCACAAGGATTTATTAGATGATTTATTTTTTTTAATCATAATTAGTAGCATTTAGTTTTATTATCAGGACAACAATTTTCGATTTTCGCTTTTAAATATTTTCTAGTTCTTTGGACCCTTGACTTTAAAGTTGGGAGGGGAATGTTAAGTGATTTTGCTACTTCAATTTGAGATTTTTGAAGAAGATCTACTTGTTCATAAGCAATCCTATTTTCTGCAGAAGTTTCTGTAAGGAACTGATTTATGCATTTTAGAATATCACAGGAAGCTTCTGACTGATCTTTGTTTGATGAATCAATTTGTCTTGTAAATTCTATTTTAGTAAGACGATCTTTTTTTCTCTTTTTAAAATAATCAAAAACAACATTTAGTGCTAATCTAAAGAGATAGGATCTTGGTTGGTTACATTCGCAATCTTGATCACAGCAGTTTTCTAGTTTAATAAAAGAGTCATGGAGTAGATCTTCTGCTTTTTGAGTATCTTCTACTTTTGCTTGAATAAGACTCAGTAATCTTTCTCGATATAAATGATACATTTCTTCTGTATTACATTTTTCCATTTAATTTTTATTTTTTAAAACCAACAAGAATGTATTCAATAATTTCAAAGGCAGTGGTGAGTTTTGTGAGGTCTTGGTAAATAAATCCATTTTGACCAGAATGATGCCCATGTCCTTCTAAATTCAATAAAAAATAACCATTTTTATTTAAAATATCAATCTTTGAACTATAGATCAAAGAGGGTTGTCCTAATTGACCTGTACCGTTATGAAAGATCGAGTCATCAGCAAAATCAAATTCCGAATAATATTCATTATCATCGAATGCAACATTGATTTCAAATTTAAGGACAAAGGTGCTAGAATAATCCATTGAAGATTTAAGTAAAAAATTACCTGATGGGGTAGCACCGCTTATTCCATCTGGTAGTGGATCATCCACCGTAGGAACAGGTAAACCATCCGCATATATCACTCCTCTTTTATGGGACCAAACCGGTAATGCATTAACCCTTCGATAACCATCTGAATCATTTTTAGTAGGAGCATCAAGTTGCTTGAAATTTTCTTTTGTTCGACCGCCAGAAAATATTCCTTTTGCAGTTACCTTTGTAACATAAAGGGTTTCTAAATAATTACCAAGGGTATCTTCCGTCCAAACGGCGATTTGAGGATGCCAAAAATGCTTGGCCTTTTTTATTTCAATATCTACCATCACCTCTTTATTTAAGGTGGTAATAATTTCAGCGTATTTTCCTTGGTCAGGAGCGACTCCCAAACTGGTTTTGCTCCTCGCACCAAAATTGATAAACTTATTGACAATGCTGGTATTAGTAAGCGTTAAAAATGCAATAAAACCAATGAAAACAAAAGATGGAATGACCAACCAATGTTTAAAATATTGCTTTAAGGCTTTTCCGTTATTTAGTAAATGGACGAAAGTAATCAAGGTAAAGATAGCACCAAACACGGTATGAATGGTGGCTATCTTTCTCGTGTATTCTGTAAAATAAGAAAGAACACCTGAGACGGAAAGTACGATGAAAACTAATGCCATTAAGGTACTTGTAATCGGTCTTTTCATCTTCCTATTTTATAAAACACTATTCAACGTATTAATTCTTTCTTGAAGCTGTTGCACCTGTTTGGCTTTATTCTCAACAGGTTTAATCTCCGGTAATTTTTGATTCCTAAAACCATATACTTCCGACTCAATAATTGCAAGATGATTTGAAACGATTTTTATGCTTTCATCATCGGTCTCTCCTATGATTTCATGAACCGTAATCGCCTGATTAGAAAATTTATGGGAAGGGTAGTCTTCTAATTTTGCCTTTAGGGCAACGAGCTTTTCTCTTAAATTAGAAATTACCTTAGCTTCTCCAAATTTCGTTTTAGCGCCACGACAATTGGAAGGCGTGCAACCAGCCGTTGTTTCCTTGGCGCTTTTTGTGCAGCAAGCCAAATTGTCGACTTTTTTGTTGCATTCGACCGCTGCCTTACTATCGGCGGAACAACAAGGCTTTTGGGCATTTGCATTTGCAGCAGCAAAGCAAATTATTAATGTACAGAAGAAAAATTTAAAATGATTTAACATTGGTAAAAATTTTAGTGATTTCGGAATATTCCGATATTTTTTATAATTTTCACCCCTAAGACTCTAAATGACTAAAAAAGATGCTTTTTGGAGTCTTTTTCTTTTTATATTATAAGTTTATTAGCCCTGGACATGCTTAAAAATTAAACTTAAAAAGCTCCTTTCTCATCCATCTTCCACCTAGAAAAACATCTTTTTTTATAAAGTATTCAAAATTCTTATCCAAGAAAATCACTCAACATAATTAATGATTGTACTTATTATTTTCATTGGTATTTTAAATTTTTACTATCACTGCCTTTAAGTTGTATACCTTGCTCTTTTAGTGTATTTTAATTTTTTTTCGAAATTCTTATACCAATGAAAAAAGCAATCATAATCGGAGGAACTTCTGGGATGGGTAGAGCGTTAGCTGAAATACTAGTCCGTGAAAATTGGACCGTAGGAATTACTGGACGAAGAAGAGAATTATTAAATGAAATTAAAGCTACCATAGGAAATCAAATTCTGACCTTAGTACATGACATTACTGAACTAGAAAGTTCCGATAAAAAGTTAGACCAACTATTTGACGAACTAGGAACCGTTGATCTAGTAATCGTCTCTTCAGGCTATGCTGAAATAAATAGAAAATTGAATTGGGATATTCAAAAAACGGTGATTGAAACCAACGTAGTTGGAATCGCAAAAACCTATCAGCATTTATTTTTAAAATTAAAGGCGCAAGGGTATGGACATTTTGTAGGGATTTCTTCTATTGCGTCTAAGCGAGGAAACAGACATTGTCCATCCTACGGGGCGGCAAAAGCATTTCAAGCGAACTATCTTGAGTCGTTACGATGTATGTCGAAAAAGAAAAATTTAGGGATAACCGTAACCGATGTTCAGCCCGGTTTTGTTGATACGGCAATGGCAAAAGGTCCAGGTATGTTTTGGGTGGCTCCCGTCGAAAAAGCTGCTAATCAAATTTATGCTGGTGTGATGAAAGGCAAAAGAAAAATCTATGTGACCAAAAGGTGGCGGTTGATTGCTTGGGTTTTAAATCTTGCTCCGAGTTGGGTTTTAGAAAAAATGTAAAGAACCTTTCTGTAGCTTCGCCCATGAGTTTTGAGAACTCCGAGCGCAGGCAAAGCAGTAAAGCAAGAGTTCTTAAAGCGAATAGTGTAAAGCGTTTAAATTAGAAGAGCGCCATTTAGAAGTAGAATTAATAGAAAAACATAACCAATGCGACAAAACAAAAAAGAAACTGCTTGGAAAAAAAGTCGAAAATTTGGTGATGTAAAAGGAGGTAGGATGAGACCAAAAATTGCCGACAATATTTTTAATCGACAGCACAATCTTTTTCCGCCTGGAGAAGATGAGGAAGCTCCCATCTATATCGTAGATAATCCTTCTAGAGATTTTTATTTTCCTGTTTCAGTGGAAGAAATAAAAACATTTCTTAATAGATTACCAAAAGAACATTCTAAAAACCTAACGCATGTTTGGCTCAGAAAAATGAGTGCCAAAGAATATGAGAAAGAAAGGATACAAGGATGTTTTATCTGTGGAAGTCGAGTGAATTTGATTATCTTATACCCTTTTCCAAAACATCTAACCATGATTTTTGGAAAAAAGAAACCATCAAAAAAACGATTAAAATGGTATGCAGCCTATGCTCCTGAATTAAAAGAAGAAGGTGGAATATGGAAACTAGTATGGACCGAAGAAAAAATAAAAAACTATTATCTAGAAGGTTTATTGCTTCACGAAATCGGCCATCAAATGGATAGTATTTATAAGAGATATTGGAGTAAAAATTATGCGAAAAGAGCGGAGGATTTTGCTGATAATTTCGCTTTTTTTTGGGGTGACAAAATCCGAAATGAATATAGATAAAATTTTCACTCAGACTTTTCTCTCAACATATAGGCATGTCTGTAAATAAATATTTCATTCAACTTTTAATAAATAAAATCTTGATAAGATGATAAAAATAACATATATTTAATGGGATATGCAAAGTTATTACTCATAAATTAATGAAATGAAGCATTCTATTTTAATCATTATGCTGTTTTTTATTGGATTAACCAATTTGGCTTATAGTCAAAACAAAGAAGCACAAGCCTTAGAAATTGCCATGGAAGCCATCAAATTAATGGACAAAGGTGATTTTGATCAAAGTATTGAATTATTAAAAAAGTCAGAAAATTTAGATCCTGAAAATATCAATTATCCTTATGAAATGGCGCTTGCTTATACGCATCAGAAAAAATATAAAGAAGCCATTCAAACTTTAGAGAAGCTAACAGAACATTCCCAGATAACAGATCAAATTTATCAATTACTTGGAAATGTTTATAGTATGTCTGGAGATCCCGAAATTGCCCTAAAAATTTATGAAGAAGGATTATCCAAATTTCCCAATGCTGGAAATTTATTTCTTGAAAAAGGAAATATTTTTTTACAAGCTAAAGAATATAATACTGCCGTCGAAAATTATGAAAAAGGGATAGCGATAGCGCCTAATTATTCCTCTAATTATTATCGACTTGCGCTTTTGTTTTTAAATTCAACCAATAAAGTACCTGGATTAATCTATGGAGAAATCTTTATGAATCTAGAACGAACCACCCCAAGAACACAAGAAATAAGTAAACTATTGCTTCATACTTACAAAGAATCTATCTCCATAACACCCGATAGCACCAATCTAGATTTTTGTGAAATAGTAATAAAAGTCGAAGACCTTGAGGTTGATGAATTCAAACTTCCTTTTTGTGCCATCTACGGAAAACATATGGTCTTTTCAACTATTGGTATTAAGAAAATTGGTTTAAAAGAATTAACCTTGATTAGGTCTAAATTTATTGAATTATTTTTTGAAGAAGATTCAAAAAAATATCCAAATATCCTATTTGATTATCATAAAAAAATGATAGACGAAAAAGTCTTTTTAGCCTATAATTATTATCTATTTCAGATGGGAGAGACCGAAGAATTTGAAAACTGGTTAAAAGAAAATCGAGCAGACTATGATTCCTTTGTGGATTGGTACACCAATGAAAAAAATTACCTAAACTTAAGTTCTGAAAACTTATATTTGAGCACACAATATTAAGGAAGGGCACTATTTTTTAAAAATGAAAAAAATCTTTGAAACAAAAATGGGATGGATAATGCTAATCCTAGCACTTTATTCTCTAAGTACCTTTCATTTTACCACAATAGGAGTTTGGAATTTAAACCGAAGATATGAGATAGGATCGTTGAATGAATGGGTTTTAAAAACAGGGGAGTTTTTTGGGTTAAACTTATACGATCTTTTTTATTGGAGTTCTTTTACAGTGATTATTTCAATTATCATTTTTATGATAGGATATACAAGAATTACTCGTCTTCATAAAATAACAGACTATCTTTTATCATTTGGCCATTTCTTGCTAACTTTATTATTGCTCTTGGTACCGCAAAGATTTATCGCCTTGGAAATTATTACCTTGTTTTTTTCTTGGATACTCTTTTTATTAAACTATGTAAAAAGTATGAAAAATTGATTTTTGATTTTTACCATATTGAAGGGGACTGTTTCATCAAGTGTGTCATTTGCCATCGCGCGTCCCGGCAGTATCGCAGGGAAAGGCCCACCCGCTGACACAGTTTAACAGAACAGTCTCTATTGAAGATAAGAAAAAAGGCCAACCCAATTTTGATTTAAGAAGCTATTCAGATAAACCACCTCAACGCTAAATTTCTATATTCAAAATTCAAAATTATTCATTCAAAATTATCATAAACCTACAACCCATGCTTATTAATCAAATCCTGTAGTTCTCGTTTTACCTTTTGTTCCCGTTCTAAAGCCACTCGGCGGTGCTCTTTAAATTCATCTTCCAATTCTGAAAAGGCATTTTTAGTTTCTTTGGTGATGATATTGCTATGCTTAAATTTAAAAATAAAGAACAATAATAGTCCCAAAAGACCAGCAATAATAGACCACATTAAGGCATTATACCCCGTTTTACTCATCTGCATTCCGAGCAATTCCATACTGTCTTTTTCCTTGTTGGTGTCGGTCAAGGTCTCCTGTGTGCTTCCGAGATTTGTTTTCAGCGTATTGATTTCATTCTTTTGCGTAGCGATTAGATCTGTGGCGCTATTTAATCTATTTTGAACCGCATTTAAAGAATCTATGGTATTCTTTTTCAGATTAAGCATCATCGTCCTAGGGATTACTTCGTAAGATCGGCCCTGCGGATCATTATAATTATTGGATTTTTTAATGGCAAACTCAAATTGTTGACCTACCGATCCTTCGTTAATCGATTGAGTACCAAGTGGTTCTTGACCAAAAAGAGAAGAACAACCTCCCAAAACAATAGATGAGAGAATGATATATTTGATAAATTTCATAGTATGTTTGAATTTTCTTAGATTCGCAAAGATAAGGAATAATTCATCATTCTAGCAAGCAGAAAATACAAAGGATCGCCACTAATTTGGATTGCTAGTAAAAAAGACAAGACACCTGTCTTCAATCAGCAAATTCTAACTACCTTTGCAGAAAAAACATAGTATGAATACATTTGCGGAATTAGGGATCAGCAAAGCTTATATCAAAGGGCTGAAAGAACTAAATATTATCACACCTACGGAGATTCAAACCGCCGTCATTCCTAAATTATTAGCGACTAAGACCGATTTGATTGGTTTAGCACAAACGGGTACAGGAAAAACGGCGGCTTTCGGTCTACCTATTTTAAATTCCATTAACCCGACCAAAGAAGAAGTCCAAGGCCTGATCATTGCGCCTACGCGCGAACTGGTTCAGCAGATAAAAAAACAACTCTTTAAATTTACCAAATATGTAGAGGAGAAAATTTTTGTGGAAGGAGTCTATGGTGGAGAACGAATTGAGCGACAAATCAAAAATCTAAAAAGACCCACACATATCGTAGTCGCTACTCCTGGACGATTACTTGACCTAATTGAGCGAGAAGCCGTCGATATCAGCAAAGTAAAAACCTTGATTCTTGATGAAGCTGATGAGATGTTGAGCATGGGTTTTAAAGAAGATTTAAATAAAATTCTAGCCTATAATACTTCAAAGCGGCATACTTGGTTATTCTCGGCGACGATGCCCGAAGAAATCAAACGAATTGTTCGTACCTATATGTCTGATAAAGCCATCAGAATTGCGGTCAATCAAAATGGCTTGGTCAATAAAAATATCTATCATCATTTTATCAATACCACGGTAAAAAACAAAAATAAGGTGATTGCTCGACTGCTCAATAAAAGAGATGGAGAACGAGGGATTATCTTTTGTCGAACCAAAGCAGGTACCAAGCAATTGGCTGCTCAATTAAAAGCCGACGGTTTCGCGGTAGGTGCGCTAGAAGGAGATATGAAACAAAAAGAACGAGATAAAGTCATGCGTGCTTTTAAAAATAAATCGGTACGGGTCTTGATATCGACGGATGTTTCAGCAAGAGGAATTGATGTGCAAAATCTCAGTTTTGTCCTCCATCACCAACTACCACAAACGTTAGATTATTACACCCATCGTAGTGGACGTACGGCGCGAGGTGGTAAAACCGGGCAGTCGATTGCCTTGATCGTTTCAGGGGAAATGCAAAAGGTAATGGAGATTCAAAAGGCGTTGGGGATTAAGTTTCGGGAAATGGCGATGTGATTAAATTTATAATTCATAAAAGAGTTAAGACCTAAAACACGCTAAAAACTTATTTCACTGCTCATTTGTTATATTTTGTAAGGAAGAATTTCCAGAAGGGTAGAAGAAGCTCTTTCATTCCCTACACTAAATACCAACTTATGAAAGCGATTACCTTCAAAAATCTAGCAGAACAATATCAGTTTGAAAATGGAATAGCCGGTGTAAAAACTGTAGCGTTTGGCAATCTCTTTTTGCTCGTTTTAATCTTGGTTGGAACTGGCGAAAAAGTAGGATTTATGTCGCATGGATTTTTTAGCCTTATTTCAGGACTGATCATCTTTCTTGGAATCCTTTTTTATAATTGGTCGAATGCCAAAATCAACTTTGGTTTTCTTTTGATCTATACCATTATTCTCTTAGTTGAACTATATTTCATAGGTATTCCAGCCCAATTAATGGCGGATGGACTAGAACTTGGTAAAGGATTTCTCTTGGGAATTTTTGTTTACATGGTACCCTATATTTATCTTGGGATTAGAATCACTTGTATCATTCCTTTGGTGATTATTAGTTATCGAGCTAAGAAGTTGAATTAGCACTAAAGTTTTTAATATCAAAATAATGAGCGAACACATCACCCAAAAAGAGTTTACATACACCATCAATCATCCCTTAGAAAAAGAAATTATTCAAAAGGGAGTGGTGACCCACGGTGAATTCAAAAAAGTATTTAAAGAATTTCCTTGGGAAGAATTATTGATAAAACAGAATACCGCTTCGGATAAAGAAATCCATTTTTCACCCTCTTTAAATCTAACCAATGCGGAAGGTTTAGCCATCTCGGTATCAATTGTTGGGGAAGGAGAAGACCACGAATACTATGTTTGTTATAATCGACCCAAACTAATCAAAAAAAGAAGATGGTTTCGTACGGTTGAAGTGGTTGATTTCTTTTGTAGTGTAGTTCCTAGACAAACCAAAGAAGATGCTTTCGAGGCTTTTGATTTATTATTTAAGAATGAATTGGAAGTTCTTGAGGAGCGGTGGAGTGATTGAAAAAACTGATTGAAGCGGTACACAAGGCACTCTTCGTTTTAAGAATTCTTGCTTTGCCGGTCTGCGAGTTCCAAAAGAGCTCTTAAAGTTTATGGGGCGAACCTAAAAAAGAACCTCACTAGCTTTGCGAAACCCGCGGGTAAGCAATGTGCTAGGGCTAGGTTTCTTAAAGCGGGGTCTGAAATGAACTGCTCCCCATAATTTCTCCCGCACTCATTTATTAAAAGCAAAAAAGTAAAAACATAAACTTTCAAAATAAATTGAAAGTTTTGAAACTTATTTAGTTTTAAGCTGTTTTAAGCATAGTATTTGGATAGAATTTATTCACGCTTAAAAAGTTTAAACATGAAAGAGGTAAGATTTTTACAAATAGATTATTCCATTCAAAAAGTCATCTGGATACTTGTTTTATTATTTCTTCCGCTTCTATATTCTGGGTTATATTTTCTAGTGCCGCTTGGATTTTTTCAGGTGGTCAGTAGCTTGACGATGTTTTTTATCTATAAAGATCGAAAAAGGATTCCTCATCTTATCTTTAATGTTTTTTGGTTTACGATTTATCTGACTTCTAAAGATATTTCTTTCTCCGGGGCTCTAAATGATTTTACCTTTATAATTTTATTACCAGCTTGTGTTGGAATTTGGTATTTTTTTCTAACGAAAGAGGATTATGAATATAAGCTAAAAAAGGAGAAAGAACTGAAAGAAGCGAATGCATATGTTTAAGTTTTTATGATAGAAAAAAATAGCGTAGAAAAGAGGGAAATCAATATTGAATGTCTAAATTCGATATTGATTTTTTTATTGCTAATTTTACTTACAAAAATATAACAGGATGCACGAAGAAATTTTAGATCACGAAGAAGGTCAGCCGAACAACCATCACTATAAAAAAAGTAAGCGAAATTTAATGGTCGCTGGTGGGTTGATTCTCCTTTTGGTTTTACTAGCCTATTATGCATTTGGTCTTGTTGTTTCGATAAATAGTATTTTGCCTATAGTAATAGCTGTGATGATGATTATTATTTTGATAAGTAGTTTTCTGGGTGTATACAATGTAATACAAAGTTATGTTAAAAAAGAGATGAATAGCCCTGGAAAACCAATTATTCTTGTTGGAAATAGCTTAATAGCTGGATTTTTTCTAATTGCTTTTATTATGAATTTTTGGAATTGATTGGAGTCTTTGAAATGTCCTACCAAAATAAAAATATAACTTATGTACGAAGAAATTCTAGACCACGAAGAAGGGCCTTCGAATGACCGTTTCTATAAAAAAAGTAAAAAGAATTTAATGGTCGCTGGTATTTTGATTCTATTGTCTATTGTCATTCTCTACTTAACTTTAGAAGTTTTTATAATTAGGCAATATATCCCAGCGCTTGGATTTATTCTATTTTTTGTTGGAATATTAAGTAGTGCTGTGGGCGTTTTTAATGGTATCCGGAGCTTTATTAAAAAAGAAAAAAATACAATTGGTAAATACATTGTCTTTCTTGTAAATCTAGTTATTTCTGGATTGTTTTTTCTGGTACTGTTAGCGAATATTATGGATTTGATAAGAGTTTTTGGATCATGATCACAGTAATTGAATTAAAAGAGCCAACTTTAGCTACCCATATTTCTAATAAAAAATAACAGTTAAAACCACTGTTGTTAACTTTTCTCCTAGCCAAAATAATTTTTTTTTATTCCCGTTATCTTCAATAAGAACTAGATTTTAAACATCTATTTTTAGGGCTATTTTGGGATAAGAACAAAGAGCTATTTGAATATATGCTACAAATTTAGATACGCAACACCAACTATAAAACGAAAATAAAAATGAAAAACCAATACCGATTAGCGACCTTTTTTCTGTTTTTTTCCACCTTTCTACGATTCTTGCTCAAGAAAATCTATTATTTAGCTACGATTTTTTGAATGAAACTTTTGATTCTATACCTATTTCTTTTGACGAAACCATACCCAGTGAATCTACCGAGCATTTTATTGGAAATCTTAGTATAGAAATATCAGATTTAGATTTAGAGGTACCCACTTCAAACCTTTGGGAAGGCACCCAGTTTACTAAAAGACAAAGGGCTGATACTGATTTAGATCTGCAGAGTTATCCAATTAGGACCAGTATTAAAACCTTTTTGATAAAGAATGATTCCTTAATTGGCAATTGTTCGGGGAGTATGATAAGTTCCAAGCATGCGCTAATTGCAAAGCATTGTTTAGTAGATTTTAGCAACGATGCCTTTTTGGATTTCGATGATATAACTGTTTGTCCTGTTTTTAATAATGGTAACAAAGACGCTTGTTTTGATTGTGCTACTGTTAAAAAAGTATTTTATACGGATGATTTATTTTCACTCCAAGAAGATGTGGTCGTTGTCGAATTAACTAGAGGACTTGGGCAAAGTACTGGTTGGATAGGTATTGGATTTAATCAAGAGAATAGTTTTTTTGAAGATAAAGTATTTCATAAATTTACTTATCCAAGGAATTCTATAATTATTGATCCAGATATCTATAATGGAGATACCTTATATCATAGTTATGGAGTGCTAGATCGAATTTTCCCTAGCAGTCTAGGAATTCAAGGTACCCTTGCAGTTACAGGGGAAAGTGGAAGTTCTATTATTCAAGTTGTTCCGGAAGAGGAAATTTATACCAGTTTTGGCGTTTTATCGTTTGCGTCTTCCTTAAATCATCGTAGAATTACCCGTCCTATTTTTTATGCTTTTAAGGAAGCAATTGGCGTGCACTCAACTACCCCTGCAACCACTAATAATGCCGATTTTGATTTCTCCCTTGCACCAAACCCTTCTAGTGGTATTTTTAGTGTTCGTGGAATTACCAATCAAGAGGACGCAAGAATTATCATCTATGATGCCAGAGGAAGAGTTGTTTTCCCACTAACAGATTTAAAAAACTGTGGAGAAATAAATATTGCTCATTTCGGAACTGGTGTTTATTTTGTGTCTGTATTTCAAGGGGAGGAGGTTGAAACAAAGAAGTTGCTTTTATTTATTAGTTGAGTTGAAAAAAAATATGTGGTATCTATGATCAGTTTAAGTTGTATTGTTTCTTCCAATTAGGGTTAAGGCTATTTATTTTCGTCAAAGCAATGGATATTCTTATTTGATAGAACTTCATAATAAAAAATATAGCTATGCAATCTCTAAGTGGTCTCATTTTGTTTTCCCTATTAATAATCTTTATTTCTGGTTGTTCTAAAGAAGATCGAGAAAGTTGTGATGCTACCAATTGGTATGGTACTTACGAAAAGGTTGATGAAGAATGTGGTGATCCAGAAATGTCTGCTTTCGAACAACTATTTGAAATGAAGGAAGGAATTAATTGCGATAATTGTTTTTCAGACATAGCAAGAAATAATTATTTAATAAATAATTATTGTCAAGTTGAGGATGAAGCTAGATTATTTGGAGAATATACCATGAAGTTAGATGGAGATATAATTCAGGTTACCTTTAATGAGTTTGATTGTTCGGTATATTATAGGAGGCAAGGTTAAATCAATTCTTAAAATGAAAATTCTATTCGTTTTCTTATCAATGCTTACGATTTCTGGTTTAAAATTAATCAATAGCTAAAATTCAAATCAACTTCCCGCTCTCATCACCAATCTCCATACCAAGGCAAATAACCATTTAAAAAAATGAAAAAAAATATAATCTCTCTTTTGATTTTCTTTACCATGTTATTGATGTCATGTAATTCCATTATGCCTAATTGGATTCATGAAACAAATCATTCCATCTCTCCTGATGGACAAATTGCAGTTTATCAATCAACGCTCGATGAAAATAGAATTTCAGTATCAGCTTGGTTTAAATCTAAAATAGGTTCAGGTGATGGTGGGGTTTTTGATATAGAAACCAAAGACTCAATTGGCTTAGAATTTAGCTGGATTTCAGCCTCAAAAGTTCTAATTGAATATCCTGCTGATTCAAAAATACTAAGACAAGAATTCAGTTCCTATTTTATGGGCAAGACCATCTCGATTGATTATAAACGAAAAGAATAAAAAAAGTTTTGGAAAGGAAAATCAAAGATTATAACAACCGTTGGTGTTCATTTAGATTAGAGATAAACTCATTTAGTCGACTAAAAAACCAACAATATCGAAATATTAACGTATTTTTAGTTTAAACAACCTATATTTCCAAAACAAATTCCCAATTCAATAACAGAAGCTGTTTAAAAATGAAGCACAATGGTTACGGACAAGTCATTGATAACGTGGATCTTCTGCTATTTTTATTTCCGTAGCTACGGCTACGCAAAAAAAAATGAGCATCGCCCACATTATCAAGCACTTATCCTCACCTTTTGTGAACATTCTTAAACAGCTTCACATCTTAAAATATAATAAATGAAAATATTTGACCGCTTATCCAATGGCTGGAAAATTGGAAAAATGAGTTTTAAAACCATTTTAGACCATCCATCTTTATTGTTATTTCCGGTAATTTCTGGTATCTCCCTGATTTTAGTCACCCTTAGTTTTTTTGGTGGAGGATACTTTGCTTTTGGCGATTTAATCATGGCCATGGGTGATGAAACGGTTGTTTCTGATAATCTTAACATCCTGTTTTATGTCTTGATATTCTGTTTTTATATTGTCAATTATTTTATCATTGTATTCTTTAATGTAGGTTTAGTTCATTGTGCTAAGCGGATATTGGAAGGAGAAGAAACGTCGGTCGGAGAAGGAGTTAATTATGCCCTTTCTCGGATAACCACCATTTTTGCTTGGGCTTTTTTAGCGGCGACTGTGGGAGTAGTATTAAAATTAATTCAAGAACGTCTTGGTGATTTTATAACAGGACTGATTGGCATGGTTTGGAATATTGCCACCTTCTTTGTGGTGCCTGTTCTTGCTTTTGAAAACGTTTCGCCATTAGAAGCCGTAAAACGTTCTGGACAGATTATTAAAGAAAAATGGGGCGAAAGTTTGGGGGCGAATTTTAGTTTTGGATTGTTTTCCTTATTAGGTATTATCTTAGTGGTGATTCCAGGTGGACTTATTCTAGGATCCGTTTTTCATCCAGCGGTAGGAATTGTAATGGCCATCCTTTCTTATTTAATTATTCAAACCGTAGTGTCTGCAGCCAATATGGTTTTTCTAACTGCTGCTTATACCCATGTTAGTGATCAAAAATCAAATCAATATTTTGATAGTGAATTACTAGACGATATGTTTATTCAAAAATAGATTGAATGGTGGTGTGACCTTTATGGTCGGTACCTTAAAAGATAAATCAATAGATCAATTTGCTTCGGTGAGTTGATCTATTGTTGTTTTTAAGGGTAAATTGATTTTTATAAATATTAAATGCTCCGTAGGCTAAACCTTTTTGTTAAACTTTAACATTATAAGTTGTTATCGTTAATGATTTTTTGTTATAAAATGCGGATATTGCCCTTTTGTTTTTTTAAAAAAAATATTTTATGAAAAATTACAAACTATTATTATTTATTTTTCTTTTAGGTTCTTTAAATCTACTTACCTCTTGTGGAGATGACGATGAAGTTGAAATGCCTGATCCTGTTATTTTTAGCTGCAAGGTGGATGGGGAAGTATGGCAAGCAACAAGAATGGGCATTTCGGTAATAGGTGGAGCCGATTTTGGGAATAATATCACCGGAAAATCAGTTAATATTACTGCTATAGCAGAGGATGGATCTAACGTAAAATTGGTGCTATCTGACTTTGAAGCTAATAATACCACTCAATGTATTGATGCAATCAATTATTACGGACCTGATCATCCTAACCAAAGTCAAAATAAAACCGTAGAATTGGTACCTGGAGAGAATTTAGAGAATAGTTCGACACCGGTATTTACTCCAGTCGGCGTAGACCTCTTTGGTGGCTTTATCGGAGCAAATAGTAATGTTGAAATCTTAAGTTGTGAAGATGGAAAATTATCTGGAACTTTTGAATTTATAGGTGTAGATTTATTTTTTCCCGAATCAGTGTTAATTACGGAAGGTGTTTTTCAAGATATTGAGTTTACTTATCAATAAGCGTATTTAGAAATTAAGCTTTAAAGCTTGGAAAGACTATTCCTGATGGGGAATGGTCTTTTTTTATTTTGAAGAGATTGAATTGTAATTTAAAATAGAATGGTTAACTTTATCTTGAAAAAATATACCAAAAAATGGTAGCGGATGATTTAGATATGGATTATTTTTAACGGACCTTTAAATGGACAAAATCATAATAATATCATTAATCTTTTTATTATCTTTAAGTTTAAATCTTAAAGCACAAGTTGCTTCTATTAGTGGTAAGGCTCGCTTCGAAAAAAGTTTGACGGTAGCTGAATCAGTAAAGGTTGATTTATTAGATTCAGTTAAAACAATCCTCAAAACAGTTTATACTAATAAGGGAGGAGCCTACGGATTTACAAAACTACCACTTGGAAATTATCAGGTCCAAGCAACCTCCCAAGAGGGAATGCTCCTTTTAATCAGAAATATACAACTTGGACTATTAGAAAAATTATCACTAGATTTAAATATACCAGAACCTTGTGCTAATCAACAATCAACGAATATTTGTCCCTTTTGTAATTCACATAAAAAAGTCTTAAAAATATCTCCTGGAAGAATGGTCTCCAAGAATTTCGGAGGAAACATCTCAGCAATGGAAAAGTATGAAAAGAAAATTCGAAAAAGAGGCTATGAAACTTATGTAACCAATGAGGGTGAAAAAATAGTCATCTCTATGTATCTTGAAACAGAGAAAGAAAAATTTCTAGATTTTTGTCATCACTGGTTTTGTGAAAAATGCAAAAAAATATTCTGAATAACTTCAAAAAATAATAATCGAAAGAAGGAATATATTTTACGAATATAGATGAAATAGATTACAATGAAGCAAAACTAGAGTACACATAAAGTCATTTATCTCATTGAAATAAAATACCCATGAAATACAAACTCTTAGAAAAACCCATTTACTCAGAAGCAGACTTGCTGCATTTTGGAGACAAGGTGGTTTTCGGAGAACTTATCAATGCTCAACTTCCAGATTATTCCCGCCTTCCTTTAGAAGAACCTATCTTTGAAACCAATAATTCTGATGAAATTCAAAAGAAAAAACTTGAACTAGAAATCAAAAGACTGCGTTCCCTAAATGGAATGGTCCTTTCTTTTTTTGATGATGATGCCTTGGCGAAAGAATTTTATGATTCTAAAAATTTTACAGATTTGGTAACCCTCTATGATGAAGAATTTTTCTTAGAGTTGATTAGAAAAAATCATAACCAAATGGCAGTCAAGGATAATGAATTTTATATTCCAGCAGAAGCGAGCGATGAGATTTTTGGACAGATTTGGAAATTACTGGGGCTGGAGTTTTATGAGGTGTGGGAGGTGGAAGATTAGTGTTTATGGTAATCAAATTTTTTAATTTTTAGCATTCTATCTTTCTTAAGCGGTGTTAATTAGTTGATTGGTTAATCAGTCTTGTTCGCAATGCTAACGGAGACTGTTCTGCTTAAGTGTGTCAGCGGGTTGGCCTTCCTTTAGGAATACAAGGCGCGGGTTGCAAAATGACACACTTGACTGTACAGTCCCGCAAAAGCGGCAAACTGCGACAGATTAACAAACTCATGTTAAAAATTAATTTTTCAAAATCATTGTAAAATAGTAAGACTCGAAAGTGAAGCATAGGAATTAATTCTAAAAATGATAAACTAAGAATTATAGAAACGATACGTAAAAATCTACAAGAATAAAATCATGAAAAACCTCCTCATTTTTTTCCTCCTTACCTTCGTCGCCTGCACTCAACAAAAAGAACCTTCCTTTAAAGTAGAAGAGCTATCTCCATGGTGCATCTTAGGATTTGATACCCAAGATAGAAATCCACAACAACGAATAGCGATGCTAAAAGAACTTGGATTTAAAAAATATGGATTCAACAAAGGGAAAGGACATTTGGATGAGATGAAAGAAGAATTTAAACTAGCTAAAGAAAATAATATTGAAATTACTTCGATATTCCTTTGGTTAAATGCTAAAAGAGATAGTATCGGAAAATTAAGTCCTTCAAATCAAGAACTTCTAAAAAACTTATCAGAAGTAGATTATAAACCAACTATCTGGTTAAGTTTTAGCAATAATTTTTTTGAAGATTTAGACGATACCGCATCAAAAGAATATGCAAAAAAAATGATCCAATTTGTCAAATCAAAAGCCGATGAACTTGGTTGTAAATTGGCTTTATATAACCATCATGGTTGGTTTGGAAATCCTTATCATCAAGTAAAAATCATTGAAGGATTAAACTTAGATTTAACCATGGTTTATAATTTTCATCATGCCCAAGAGTATGTAGACGATTTTCCAAAGATCGCAAAAATGATTAAACCCCATCTGTCTTTTGTCAACCTAAATGGAGTAAAAAAAGAAGGCCCGCAAATCTTAGATATCGGAGCCGGAGATTATGAATTTGAAATGATCAAAGACCTCCAAGCGGAAGGATTTAATGGACCTTGGGGAATCCTAGGTCATATCAAAACAGAAGATGTACGAGAAGTCTTGATTCGAAATTTGGAAGGGTTAAAAAACTTTGATGAATAACAAGCGTTTTAACCAGCTTCCATAAGTAAGTTTCTATCTTTGTCCTTGAGGCTGTTTAATATTACTTCTAATAAACAAAAAAATAATGAATAAAATAAAGATCAATACCATAGCGACCATCCTAATTATTTTCATAGGAACCATCCTAAATAGTTGTGGAAATCCTGCTACCGAAACTGCGAAAGAACCTGCCGCAACCTCAACTGAAACAACCATTTATCCAAGCAAGGTCATTCCTTTTTTCGACCATTGGAAGTTGGTTTTGGGAGATGGTTCTAACGCTGGTATCGCCAATAATTTTGAACATAAAGATTTTTTTTTACCAAAAATGACGGAGAAACATCTTGGGTTGTTTACAAAACACCTAATCGAGGAAATACTCATGGAACTTCCAATAATACGAGAACAGAACTTGCGCAAGTCAAAAAATGGTCTCCAATGACGCCTGCAAAACTCTCCGCTACCCTCAAAGTGATGAATGTATCAGCGACGGGCGATGCGCGAGTAGCGGCGACTCATTCGGTGGTAGTTGGACAGATTCATAGTGCAGATGGTCATGAGAATGAACCTTTAAAAATCTTTTATAAAAAATTTCCAGGTCATACGAAAGGATCTATTTTTTGGAATTATGAAATCAATACGGCAGGAGAAGACAATGGTGGCAGGTGGGATTTTTCCACTGCAGTTTGGGGCTACGATTTCTCAGTAGTAGGTCCAACAGAAAATACTTATCCTGCAGAACCAGCTGACGGAATTGCCTTAGGAGAAGAATTTAGCTATCAAATAGAAGTAAAAGAGGGGAGTATGCACCTGACTTTTACCAGTGCTGGCCATGAAACTAAAACGTTTACCAAAAACCTAATCAAATCAGAATATGCTACCAAAGCAGCAATTCCAAAGCAAACCCAAGCTTTATTTGTTCCGATTGGACAGGATGGGGTAGAACGAGAAAATGCCTATGCAGAGGAAGGGCTTTTCTTTAAATTAGGTTGTTATAATCAAACCAACGGAAAGTCTCGGGAAGTCAACAAAATCTGGTGTTCTGGTGCAGAAACACATGGAGGTGACATTCCAAAACAATATGCAGATGGTAATTTTGCAGAGATTTGGTTTAAGTCAGGAGAGATCATTGTTAGTGAAGGGGCCGTATCCAATGAAGCTTATTTTATCAAGAATGATTAAATATTCTGTGCATTTAGGCAATTGAAATTTTCCGACATAAAAAGAGTTT
>JALZUU010000637.1 GCA_023300665.1 Saprospiraceae bacterium
CACGAAAGTGGTTTTACTTCAGTTAGAATTATGGAAAATAATTCTGTGATGTTATCTACCTTAGCTGGAACCCAATTGGGTATTTGGATATCACATGGAGAAGGAAAATTCTCTCTACCATTGGCAGAAGATCAATACCAAATTGTTGGAAAATACGGTTATACGGAATATCCAGCCAATCCAAATGGTAGTGCTTATAATGCGGCGATGATCGTTAGCCCAGATGGTCGACACCTCGCTACCATGCCGCATTTAGAACGTTCAATTTTCCCTTGGAACTGGGCACATTATCCGGGAGGTCGTAAGGCGGATGAAGTTTCTCCGTGGTTGGAGGCATTTGTGAATGCACGGAATTGGATTTTGGAAAGAATATCTTAGGGGGATTAAGATGGGCGTATAGTATATTAAAAGGTTTCCTAAAGCCTCTTTAAACGTAAATAGCGAGGAAATTTTTTCTTGAACATATTTGCTATTGCAAGATGGAAAGATTAAAAAATATCAATCAAATCAAGGAAAATTAGTAAATTTAATAAGGAAGAAAAAGACATTCAATCAGATTTAGATAAACTCATTTACATTATGAAAAATCTAGAAAATATTAAAGGACTTGATGAATTGCCAAAGTTTTTAACAGAAGACTGGATTAAGCAAGCGATGAAAAAAGTGGATAAAAGCCAAATGACTCCTGATCAAAGAATGCATTACGAAATGATGTTAGCCAAAAATGCTACCATCATTGAAATGCTTAAAGAAGAAAGAAAGTAAATCACTAAAGAAATCGTTAAAAAAACGGCTAAAGAAACCGCTAAAAAAATGAAAGATAAAGGAATGTCAACTTCCGATATTCAAGAATTTACAAATCTTACCATCGAAGAAATTGAAAACCTTTAAGATCAATAAAACTAATTAGCAAAAAAATAAGGTAGTTTACCTTAGGAGAATCACTATCTTAAAGGGTTATTCTCCTACCAAAAGCCTTCTTAAAAACTCCTTACCGACAGAAATGGCTTTAGAAGACCTTTCCAATACCTAGTTATCTTGCTAATCCATATAAATCTACTTATCTTTATCATTCCCTTCGCAAAGCAATTTTATAGTATAATAGTAGCCCCAACGCTATTTTGAACATAGAAATTGACCACAATTATTTTTGTGGTAAAAAAAACGAATCATGATCTTACGATTTCAAACCTTGTGCTTACTGGTTATCTTTTCTCTAGTTTTTGCTTACAATACTCAAGCACAAATCAATCAAGGCGGAATTCCAGTCGGAATCCAGCAGACTTCCAATGCATCTGTTAAAACCATAAGAGGCTTAGATATGGGCAAGGTCATTAAAGAAGACCAGGCAATGACGGAAACGGTTCGGTTTGCTGCGCCCTTAAATTTATCCATCGATCCGGCGACGGAAGGGACTTGGACCAGTTTGCCAAACGGTGATCAAGTCTGGGAACTAGAATTACGGGTCGCCAATGCCTTAGGACTCTTTGTTGTTTTTGAAAATTTTAACCTGCCTGCAGGGGCAAAATTATTTGGATATCATCCAGACACCAAAGAAAAATTAGGTGCTTATACAGAACGAAACAACAAACCTCATGGTGAATTTATGTTGGGAATGATTACGGGTAGAATTTTACGATTGGAATATCTAGTGCCAGTCGCATCTGTTAGCCCTAGGCTAAAAACACCTTTTAAAATAAAAAAATTATACGTTGCTTATAATACAGATCATATGGTGCCGTCTGATTATGAATTTAAAACTTATGATGGATTTGGAGATGCAATGGATTGTAATATCAATATTAATTGTTCTGAAGGCAATGCTTGGCAAGACCATAAACGAGGCGTGGTTCGGATGCTGCGCGTATTTGAAGAAGGAATCGGTTGGTGTACGGGATCTTTAATTAATAATACCAATCAAGATGGAACCCCTTATATTTTGAGCGGTTTCCATTGTATTGCTGGATTCACACCCATCCTTAATCTTTGGCGATTTGATTTTAATTATGAATTTTCTGGATGTAGCAATGAATCGGTAGAACCAGAAGTATTTTCTTTGCAAGGTTGTCAATATCGATCAGGTAGAGAACAGACTGATTTTCTACTATTAGAACTAGAGGATATAATACCTCAATTTTATAATGTCTATTTTCATGGTTGGGATCGAGACGAGACGGCTATTCCAACCAGCATGACAGGCATTCATCATCCACGAGGAGATGTAAAAAAGATTTCTACCAGTGATCAACCGATCACAATTTTTAATAATAGCATTATCTGGTCAAACTCCGTTACAACACCACCTAATCATCATTTCCGCGTTTTTCTAGAGGAGGGAACGATTGAAGATGGTTCTTCTGGTAGTCCTTTGTTTAATGAAAATGGTTTGATCGTTGGTCAATTGCATGGAGGAAATGCTGGCTGTGGAACTTCCAATACCACGTACTATGGTCGCTTTTCTTTATCATGGGATACAGGAAATACTCCAGATACCCGGTTGAGTGATTGGTTAGATCCAAATAATACTGGACAAACAACGATAGGAAATTTTGAATATCCAACGGCAAGTTTATCTGGTAACGTCCGTATGCCAAATGGAACTGGAGTGCAGTTTGTAAAGGTGGCGGCGACTGGGCCTTCGATTGTAGATACGGTAGAGACAGATGCAAATGGAAATTATACTTTTTCAAATCTAAGAGATAATGAATCCATCGTCTTGAATTTTTCTCGAGAAGGGCGAGCAACCAATGGATTGACTGTATTCGATTTTGTTGCCGTCCGAAAAGATTTATTGGTTATTGAAACCTTGACACCGGATCAGAAATTTGCTGCCGATGTAAATGAAAGTGGCAACATTACGATTGGCGATTATATTGATTTGCTTAAAGTATTCTTGATTATTGACCCTGATTTTGAATTAGGTACCTGGCGGTTTTTTGAAAATAATATTCCACTGATGATGAATGGAGATATCGTTCGAGATGTCTCGGTGGTAAAACGAGGCGATGTAAACTTTAATGCAAATCCGGCAGAATAGGGTTTAAAACAACTTCTTTATGTTGAATCGGTGATGTGTTGAAATTGAGTAGATTTTGGATTTTAATTTAAACAGCTCTTTATTTAATCATTCTCATATTCTGTTAGGCTAGTAGGACAAAAATTAATAAATATACCCTGTGCGATTTGTCGATTTGGCAGTTTCGCAGTTTGAACGTAGCTAAAAGGCATTGCCTTTTAGCTACGTTCAAACATCAACGATTCAACGATGAGCCTGCTCTAAAAAGTAGAAAAACAGAAATTCTAAATCTTATTTAACAAGAATAAAATATATAATTGCTTCACGTTAAAAGATATACACGTTAAAGAATCTCTGCGCCTTTGCGAACTCTGCGAGAAATACACTTTTTAGAGCAAGCTCAACGATTCAACGATTCAACATTTCAACCATCTCAAATATGCATAAATTCCCTCTTTTTTTTCTACTTATCTTTTTTATCCTATTTTCTTTTTCTTGTAAAACAGCCAAAGCGCCCATTCGTCCGGCGGCGAGTTATGAGGAGCTGAAGAAGACGGAATTAAGCCGAATTAATATTCCTGTTAGTGTTCATATTGGACAAATGGAAACTTCGCTTAATCAAGAAATGGACGCTATTTTCGTAGGTGATAATCAATTGTTCGGTAACGATCAGCAAGACTTTGAGTTAAAAGTTACTAAGGCGGATCGACTGCGATTGGATGTTACGACCGATGCCGTTTCGTATGCGGTACCACTTAATTTATTCGTCAAAAAGGATTTTGGAATTGGTCAAATCAATGCGGATGGAGCGGTAATATTAAATTTTAAAACCAGTTTTGAAATCCAATCTGATTGGACTTTAAAGACAGAAACTGTTTTAGAAAAATATGATTGGATCAAAACACCTAAATTAGATTTGGGCATCATTCAATTACCGATAGCTTCGGTAGCTAATCGGTTGGTAGATCGAAGTCGGACTAAAATTGCAGACATCATTGATACACAAATTAGAGAGAATTTTATTTTAAAAGATTATGTTGATGAAGCTTGGAAACGACTGCAAGAACCGATTCCTGCTTCAATAGAAAACCAACTTTGGGTCACCATGAAGCCAGCATCAATTGGAATGACGGGGTTAGAAAAAGCCGGTTCTGTGGTCAGTGCAACCTTGGTGATTCAATCTTTGGCCGAAGCTAGCATTGGTAATCGACCAGAAACCCCAGTATTAAAACCTTTACCAGCATTTATTCCTGTCGATCAAGCAAAAGGAGATTTTTCTATTAATTTATTTACTGCCATCCCATTAGATAGTTTAGAAGCATTGGTAAAAGATATCGTGATAGGAGAAACTTATAAAAGTGGAAAACGGTCGGTCACCGTAGAAGATCTAGAAATTTATGGTCAAAATAATAAGCTCGTGGTCAATACCATTTTGTCGGGTGATTATAAAGGCAGTATTTATATGATCGGTACGCCTTTTTATAATGAAAAGAAAAATCAGTTAGAGATTGATGATTTAAAATATGAATTGAGTACAAAGAATTTTATCCAAAAAAGTATGGGCTGGTTGTTTCAAAATAAAATAGAAAAGACGATCGAAGAAACGATGCGATATCCATTAGAAGAAAATATGAGTGAATATAAAGCGATTCTAAACGATGCTTTGTCGGAATATCCAATTACTTCCGGAATGGTGCTAAGAGGAAATATGGAGGAACTGAGTATTGGTGAAACCTACGTGAGTAAAGATTTGATTCATGTGGTTATTCGTTCGGGAGGGGAGTTGGAATTAACGTTGGAAGATTTGAGTAAATTAAATAATTGATCTTTAGAATAAAAAAATCCTGTTACGAGATTATCGTGACAGGATTTTTAAGTGTTTTTAATTTGATAAATGTAGAAGTATTACTTATAAATATTTTCGTAAACTTCTTGTAGGTCATATTCAGTATCCATCTGGTGGATGATGCAAATACAGCCATCAATACGTCGACCTTTGATCTTACCAAATTGAAGATTAAAGTCACTATCAATATTGAAAAACTGTTCTATTACCTTTGCAGGAAAAGAACTTTTAATATGCTTACCTAAAACAAAAGCAATATAATCGCTTTGAATGCTGGTAGCACTAATACAAAAATTTCCAGAATTATCTAGAATTTCAAAAGGATGCTCATCTAAAACACAGAGGGGATGATTATTTAGGTACGCTCCTATATCGTTGAAAAGGTAAACTAGATCTGCCGCTGGCGGATTGATCATAGCTTCTTTTACTTGATCGTACGTAATCATATTCATGGGTTTATGAAAAAATATTGAATCTCAATACTCTAATACGCAAACCTTATTCCAAATAGATTAGGAAAAATAATTTAGAATTAACTACAATGTGTAGTGGGTTGTTTTCTAGTTTTTTATGACATTAAAACTTTTAAATAAATTTAGACCACCATTTTTATTTTACCTTTTTTAAACCCAATAATTGTGGGATACCATTGGAATTCATATTGAATAATAGGGAATCTGCTGAGATGAATTCAATTTTTACCGACTTTGGTAATCCTGCATTTAAGGTGTCTTTTGAAACGAGAGACTTACCGTCTATAAAATAAGTTCCTTGCTCTTTATAATTGCTATTACTCCGGTATTCATATTGTCCAGAAGGGAGAAAAATAAACTTTGTTTGAGATAAATCGGTGGATCCAGGCTGGCCATTTTCAGTCAAAGATACTGCTTGCCAAGAGCCATGTAATTGTGTTTTGTCAATCGCTGAATCACAGGCAGCGAATAAAATTGTTAATGTGAAATAAACAGTAAATTTTAATAGAGTAGAAGAACGCATAGTGGGTGTTTTATGTAATTTTGTTATTAGTTCACCTTTGGGATAACGGAAATTTTTAGAAAAGAAACAAGAATTGTAAATAGTCATTTATTCTAAAGTACCAAAGAAAAATGAGTACGGAAAATCAAATTCCGTACTCATTCTACTGTATTTATTTTCAAGTCTATTATTTCTTGTCCGCATCTAGCGCACCGGAATTAATAGCATCTAAGTATTTATTAAGTTCTTCTTTCACGACCGGAGCAAGAATAAATAATCCGATCATATTCGGGAATACCATTGCGAAGACCATCGCATCTGAGAAGTCCGTAACAGCTCCGAGACTCGCAGCAGCTCCAATTACCACAAATACACAGAACAAGATTTTATAGGTAACTTCTGCTCTCTTACTTTTTCCAAATAAGTACATCCAAGCCTGTAAACCATAGTAAGACCAAGATAACATAGTAGAGAAAGCAAAGAGAATAACTGCGATGGTAAGTACATAGGAGAATCCAGGAAGAACACTATCAAATGCGGCACTTGTTAGATTAACTCCACCAATTCTTTGTCCTTCGATCAGGACTTGATTGTCAATAACATCTCCATAAAGGAAAGCTCCTCCAGAAGAAGTATTAAAAATGATGATTACGAGCGCAGTCATTGTACAAACTAAAACCGTATCAATAAATGGCTCTAATAATGCTACAACTCCTTCACTTGCAGGATAATTGGTTTTTACGGCAGAGTGGGCCACCGAAGCACTACCAACTCCAGCCTCATTTGAAAAGGCGGCTCTTTTAAAACCTTGAATCAATACACCAATGATTCCACCCGTAATTCCTGCACCAGTAAAGGCACCTGAGAATATTTGACCAAAGGCGTTTGGAATTAAATTAATATTAGAGATCAAAATGAATAATGCCGCAGCTACATAAATACCAACCATTGCTGGTACAATCTTTTCTGCTACCTTACCAATTCGTTTGATTCCACCAATGATTACAATTCCTACTAAGATGGCTAGTACGAGTCCAAAAGCAGTTCCAATCATCCCAGAATCTGAACCAATGAGTGCTTTAAATTGCGCTGCTGCTTGATTAGATTGGAACATATTTCCACCACCAAAAGAACCTCCGATCAACATGATCGCGTAGAAGACAGCAAAGAATTTACCCAATCCAGCCATGCCTTTTTCTCCTAATCCTTTGCTTAAGTAATACATCGGACCTCCATATACGGTACCATCTGGACCAATTTCTCGGTATTTTACCCCAAGCGTACATTCCGTAAATTTACTGGCCATTCCTAAAAAACCAGCTAAAATCATCCAAAAAGTTGCTCCAGGACCACCAATCGCAATCGCAATGGCTACTCCGGCAATATTTCCTAAACCAACCGTAGCGGATAGGGCAGAGGTCAATGCTTGAAAAGGCGTTACTTCCCCAATTTGTCCTTCTACTCGGATCGTATCAGGAATATCTCCATCTCTGGTAATCATATTTGGATCGATAACTTCTTTGGTACTATCATATTTACCACGAACAACATTGATCGCCAGTCCAAACCTAGTAAAGTTGGGGAATCCAAAATATATCGTAAAAAATGTGGCTGCTAATAACAATAGAATTAGTACCACCGGTATGGCAAGACCATCACCAACTGGAATTGCAACGAAAACTACATCAGAAATCCACTTAGTAGCTGGTGAAATAAATTCATTGATCTTTTCATCTAGTCCCATTGCTTCGTCTTGGGCAAAACTTAATAAAGGGAGAAAGAGTGTTGTCAAAAAGGTGAGGAGTTTTTTCATAAGTTTCAACTTAGCAGATTGGTTATTTAAATAAACAGGTAAGGTATTGAGATAATTCTATTTACCCAAAGAATTGACCATATAATTTACGACAAATGCTAAGAAAAGAAATTTTTGATAGACGGAGATTTTGATTTTTTAATCTACTGAAAGACCCATTTTTCAAATTTTGGCATGAATTTATCACTGTGGTATCCTTGAAATATTTTCCATAACCCTAAAGGTCTGATAACCTAGCCTTTAGATTAAATTTTTTTCATGAAACATACTACACCAAAGAAGTCTATAGCAGACTTTAAAAAAACTGCTATGGTTCCAATGAACCAACTGTTAAAAATTAAAGGAGGTATCGATATTATTATTGAAATTCCTATTCCATAGTTTAAACAGAATTTGATTTAACGCACAAGTTGTCTCCATTATTTCTTCCATACCTTTCCCAATAATTCCTCTAC
>JALZUU010000638.1 GCA_023300665.1 Saprospiraceae bacterium
AAAAAGCAGACACCTTCAGCATCTGCTTTTCCCTTCTTATTCACTTTCAGTATCGTCTGGCTCTCGATCAAAGATATCGAAATCTTCAAAATCATCAATCTCATCTAACCAAGCTTTGTACTTAGGTTTCTTTTGAGGTTTTTTTCGTCGAGAAGCGGAGTTGTTCCCGTCAGAAAAAGGAGGTTTTGCCGGTGTTTTTTTTCCACCTGGCTCATTCTTACGTGGCATGCTACAAGCGTTAGAATAATAGGAATCAAACCTATTATTACATTAAAAAATAGCCTCCAGGAAAGCAAATCCACCAAAGGCCGTTCCTAAATCTAAACCTGCTAGCCCTCAATGGTTTGGGTTTTATAGCAAGATTTATATAACAAATATAAAATTCCTCTACTATATTCCCAAATTATTTTTATACTTTTTTAATGGATTTTCCAAAAAATAAAAAAGATGGACATAACCATGATTAGTTTTGCCCACCTATTTTTATTGTTTGTTTTATTACAAAAGGCTAGTTGGCTTAAGTAACTCTAAATCAGACTATTGTCTACAAACACATCCTGCTTTAATAAATCCTTTGGTATTTGGAAAAAACGGATATGCATTCCCGCTACCTTCCATTTCCCAATAAAATTTACTTCTTTCCTCCTCCTTTTTTCCAATCTCATTCATGGTCTCAGCATCATATAAATGCCCATTTGCCATCGTATACTTAACAAATTCTGAGTTGCGAATATTCTCCATTGGGTCTTTGTCTAGGACAATTAAATCCGCCAATTTACCCGGCTCTAAAGATCCAATTTCCTTACCCATCCCAAGATACTCCGCACCATGAATCGTCGCCGCTCGTAAAGCTTCAAAATTCGTCATGCCTCCTTGGACAAACATCCAAAGCTCCCAATGCGCACCCAATCCTTGCAACTGTCCATGTGATCCCAAGTGAATTGGAACCCCGCTGTCCAGTAGTTTTTTACAAGATTGAGACGTCAGGATATGACCATTTTCATATTCCTTCTCTGGGATCATCACCCGATGACGAGAACGACTATCTACAATCGGTCGTGGCGTAAAAGTCAATAATCGATTCTTCTCCCAAACGTTCGTATTTTGATACCAATAAAACTCTCCATTCACACCACCATAATTGACAATTAAAGTCGGCGTATTTCCAGTATTGGTGGCACTCCAAAATTTTAACACATCATCATAGAGTGGTGCAACAGGAATGTTATGTTCTACCCCCGTATGGCCATCTGCGACCATCGTCATATTGTGAAAGAACGTCGATCCACCTTCTGGATAAACATTGATCCCTAATTCACGAGCCGCCTGCATTATTTGTTGTCTTTGTTCACGACGAGGTTGATTATAAGATTTGACCGAAAAAGCACCAAAAGCCTTAGTTCTTCGTAACGCAGATCGTGCATCGTCAATATTATTAATCACCGCTTTAAAATCTCCCTCCGCTCCATAAAGAATGGTTCCGGTAGAGAAGATTCTTGGTCCTATCATGATGCCAGATTTGACCATCTCACTTTGTGCAAAAGTCATTTCTGTATTCGCCGAAGGATCATGCGTAGTTGTTACACCATAAGCAAGATTCGCAAAATATTGCCAGTGTTTTTGTGGACTCAATCCATAACGGAAAGCCCCCAAATGCGCATGTACATCTACGATTCCTGGCATAATCGTTTTTCCCGTAACGTCCACCACATTCAC
This sequence comes from Saprospiraceae bacterium, assembly GCA_023300665.1. Taxonomy (GTDB): domain Bacteria; phylum Bacteroidota; class Bacteroidia; order Chitinophagales; family Saprospiraceae; genus JALZUU01. The sequence continues at coordinate 1,717 of JALZUU010000638.1, forward strand.
ATTATCATCTCTAGGAATCGCCACTTCATCCGCTTTACCAATAGATTTAATTTTATTTCCTTCAATCACGATCACCCCATTTTCGATAATTTCTTTCCCATTCATGGTGATAATTTTACCCCCTTTTAAAACCGTAATTCCTTCTGGTTGCTCAAATTTTTGGGTGATGGTAATCTTGATCCCTGCAGTGTCTATTGGTGGAATACTATCAACAGCTCCTTCCAAAAACAAAAACCGTTCTTTTAATTCACTAGAAAAATATTCGTTCCCAAGCGTCCAGTGTACCTTCTTACTATCCTTGGCCCAATGCAAGTTGATGCCCGCATCCCGTGCGACTTGCGCCACCGGAAAAGCTTTGGTATCTGCCGACAATCCAACCGCTTGACCCGGCGCAGGCATCGGTGCAATATAGACCTTGAATAATTCCGTAAATGCAATCCATTTATTGTCTGGACTCGGTACAAAAGTGTTGGTATATTTTGTATTAAAAATAGTACGCTCTCTAGTTTTATCAAGATTAATTTCTTTTAAACTCTTTTTTAAACTACCAAAAAGATAGCCACCCGTTTGGAAAAAGATAGACTTCCCATCTGCTGCAAAATAAGGTTGTTCACCATTTGGAGTAATCAAGGTCGGCTCACCACCCTTGGCATCCATCAAGTAGATACCAGGTTCTTTAGTATGCACAAAACCTTGGTTGGTATTTCCACCTTCTTTTCGATAAATGATTTGTTTCCCGTCAGGACTATAACGAGGGGTTCGGTAGATTCCTTTCGTCTTACTCAACGTAGAAGAAGACTGGCTGGCTAAATTCATTTCCATCAATTGACCGAGTTCTTCGTCCTCCCAAGTTACATAAAGAATGGATTTTCCATCTGGAGAAAAACTAGGTTCAAAAGCAAGGA
>JALZUU010000639.1 GCA_023300665.1 Saprospiraceae bacterium
TGCGAATTATTAGGGGTATAGACACAAATTTACCAATAATAATAGAATTTCTACCTAAAATTTGATGGAACTTTTTGATGGAGTTTTTTAAGAGGATCTCCTAAATCCATTCCGAAAATTGAAGTAGTTTCACTTCCATAAGTAAACTCTTTTATCCCTGAAAGAAAGCAACCAATTCTACCAATAAAGATTCCGGCAATAATCGGAAAGACAAATAAATCTCCAGACGATGCTTTTTCTCCAATCATTTTTTTAGATAACTCAACACCTAGTAAACCACCAAACAAACCACCCATAATGGTTTTGGTATTGAACAATTGGATAATGTTGGGTAAAGAAAATTCAATCATCGGGTTCTCTAAAAAACCAACTAGCCTCGATCCAATCAAAGCGCCAATCGCCGCACCAAGAATAATCGACAAACGATTCTCTGAATTGATGACATCGTCTGATTTTTTTCTTAAAACAACATAATATCTAAAGGCAATAAAAAAGGCTAAATACTCCAGGATAAGATGGATATTTATTTTAAAACCAAAGAGAATAGGCTCAAAAGGTATTTGCATGGAATTTTTATTAAATTGAACCACTAGTTAATTCACTGGTTACAAGATATCAAAAAACCAATAATAATGAAAAATCGCCTAGATCAAGTATACTTAAAGAAATTCTCTATTTTGCCACTAGAAACATTCTTATTAATACTCTCTTTACTCAATCGCACTTAGAAATGAAAAATATCGTCTTTATCGCCAAAAGCCTTGATGGATTTATCGCAGGCATAAATGGAGATCTCGATTGGTTAGAAATGATCCCGAATCCAGATGGAGATGATATGGGATATAATGCTTTGATGGATGAAAAATTGATGCCATCGTAATGGGAAGAGTCAGTTTTGAAACAGTGATAGGTTTCGGAATCAACTAGTCCAAAACCATTATCGTAGAAAAAGATAAACATCAAAATCTTTTTCTTAACTTGTGTCAATCTAGTTAAACCATTCAAATCTCCATTTCATGCGTAATCAAATCTTCTGGTGCTTGGCCTGCTTTTTTATCCTCTCTTCCTGTGATTCGGTTAAGGTTGATCCAAAACTAAAGGAATTTACCAACGCCAAAACAGATTATCAGATTATACCAAAAGTTGCCGCTCTAGAAATTCTAAAAGGTAGATTTTCGGTAAATAGTAAAACCAAAGTTTCCGGAGCCCAAGATTTAGAAAACGAAGGAACCCTCCTTGCCGAATTATTATCCGCAGCAAGTGGAGAATCCATCAGCTATGCACCCAATGGAAACGGAAACATTACGCTAAAAATTGATCCATCACTTTCATCAGAAGAAGCTTATACCTTATCCGTTCAATTTGATCAAATTGAAATTACAGGCAAAACCCCTAAGGCTTTATTTTACGGAATTCAAACCTTACGTCAGCTACTACCTCCCGAAACTGTGGCAGGAGGGAAGGTGGCAGATCTTACCATTCCTGCGGCGATGATCGAGGATTCCCCACGGTTTGGTTATCGAGGGATGCACTTAGATGTCTGTCGAAATTTTTTCAGTATTGATTTTGTAAAACGTTACATTGATTTGATGGCCATGCATAAATTAAATACCTTTCATTGGCATCTAACGGAGGATCAAGGTTGGAGAATTGAAATAAAAAAATATCCCAAGCTGACAGAAGTTGGTGGTTGGAGAAATGGAACGATCATCGGTCATCATCCCGGTACGGCCAATGACAACAAAAAGCATGGCGGGTTCTATACACAAGACCAAATTAAAGAAGTAATCGCTCATGCTGCCAAACAACATATCACCATCATTCCTGAAATAGAATTGCCTGGTCATAGTAGCGCTGCGATTGCGGCGTATCCTTCTTTGAGTTGTTTTCCAAAAGAGTTTTCGGTGGTCTTTAATGATATGATGTCAGAGGATTCCCAAAAAGCGCAAGCTGCAGGCCAACCTAAAATTGTTCAAGAAACTTGGGGTGTTTTTAATGATGTTTATTGTGCAGGAAAGGAAGAGACTTTTACATTTGTAGAAGAGGTGCTTGGCGAAGTAATGGCTTTATTTCCATCGGAATATATTCACATTGGAGGAGATGAATGTCCAAAAGAAAACTGGAAAAGATGTCCGCATTGTAATAAACGAAAAAAAGCAGAAGGTATAAAAGACGAACACGAGCTGCAAAGTTATTTTATCAATCGGGTAGAAAAATTTGTCAATAGTAAAGGGAAAAAAATAATTGGTTGGGATGAAATTTTAGAAGGTGGATTGGCACCAAACGCAACCGTGATGTCTTGGCGAGGAACAGAAGGTGGCGTGGCTGCTTCTAGAGCAGATCACGATGTGATTATGAGTCCTACTTCTCATAGTTATTTTAATTTTTATCAATCAAAAGATACGGATAAGGAACCACTTGCGATTGGTGGTTTTATTCCAGTTAAAAAGGTCTATGAATACGAGATCATTCCAAAAGAATTGGAGGCGGATAAACAAAAATATGTTTTAGGCGCACAAGGCAACCTTTGGACCGAATATATCACTACCGAAGATGATGCAGAGTATATGCTACTGCCTAGAATGACGGCTTTGTCGGAGGTTTTATGGTCGCCGAAAGCAACCAATGATTGGTCTGATTTTAAGGCCCGATTGACGAATTTTAAGGTTCGATATGATGTGTTGGGATTGAGTTATGGAGCGCATGTTTTTGAGGAGGGTGAGTAAAAATTGAATAGAAATATAATCTAAGCGCTTTTCTTTATGGATTCTAAACTTCTTTATGCGGTTGTACAAGCACTTGAATCAAAAATAGTTTGGCAACAAAATGGAGAAAGTGAGTGGATTTATCTTGGTTATCAAAATAAGCTGGATATAGAAAAACTCCTTCAGAAGGTCAACAAATTTTTTTCTGAAGAGCAACTACTAATTAAGAAAGGTCGAAGAGACTCCATAGAAACTACTAAAAATGAAATAAATAAAAATCATTCAATTCTTGATAATAAAACTACTGGTTATATTCTTTGTAATGCTAGTTTCAATAAATTTATTGAAGTTAGTTCTATCGATATTATTAGAGTCGGCGAAAAATTTAAATATACCAACCTATAAAAACAAACAAATGATCTTCTTAATTAGGATACCGAAAATGCTAATTTTTCTATCCTTTTCGCTTATCGTCTTTTCCTCCTGTCATCGGCAAAATACGCAAGAAAATAACACTTCTAAAGGAAATATGGTCCCAATCGGTGAAACTGTCTCAGAGCTCGATCAAAAAACCTGGTATGTCTTTCAAGACCAAAAAGGAACCTACTGGTTTGGCACCAACAGAGATGGGGTGATTCGCTATGATGGAAAAATCTTAAAACGATTCACTTACAAAGATGGATTAGTAGACAATACCATTCGTGGAATTCAAGGAGATCATTTAGGCAATGTTT
>JALZUU010000640.1 GCA_023300665.1 Saprospiraceae bacterium
TTTAAACCCTGATTCGCATTAATAATAAATAACCACTTCATTCTACTTCTAGTTACTACTTCGTATATTTGCGGAAATTTCCGGGATGATAAAGAAAGTAGAACTACCGTTGCGACCTGAAGAGCTCGAGGATCATGATCTGATTCGCCGAAAGGCTATAAAAAAATCTGGAGTTAACCCAAAAAGAGTAAAAGACCTTCGAATAGTCCGCCGTTCTATTGATGCCCGACAAAAACAAATCTACTTTCGTCTGCAAGTCGAACTCTATCTAGACGAAATTCCTGTTCCATCCATTCCATTATTATCTAAGCTTCAAATGGTACATGATGCGCCTAGTGCGATTATCGTTGGTGCAGGGCCAGCAGGATATTTTGCTGCCTTAGAAATGATCGAACTTGGTTTACGACCTATTATTTTTGATCGAGGGAAAGACGTTCGTGCGCGTCGCCGAGATTTAAAAGCCATCCAACAATCTGGTATTGTAAATCCACATTCCAATTATTGTTATGGAGAAGGAGGTGCAGGGACTTATTCGGATGGAAAACTCTATACGCGTTCTCACAAACGGGGAAATATTGAAAAAGCATTACAACTTTTAGTAGAACACGGAGCTACCTCTGATATCATGGTAGATGCACATCCACATATTGGGTCTAATAAATTACCTAAAATAGTAGGAAACATCCGCGAGACGATTCTTAAACATGGAGGAAGTATTCACTTCAATTCTTTTGTAACAGATTTGATGATTGAGAATGGAGTTGTGCGTGGGGTAGTGGTTAATGAAGCACAGGAGCATTCAGCGGAAGTGGTGGTCTTAGCAACAGGGCATTCGGCAAGAGATATTTATCACCTTTTTCAACAAAAGGGTATTCTAATGGAACCTAAATCTTTTGCTCTAGGAGTGCGAGTAGAACATCCTCAACCATTGATTGATCAAATCCAATATAAGACGGCTACCCGAACCGCTACGCTTCCAGCTGCTAGTTATCGTTTGGCTTGTCAGGTAGAAGGTCGAGGCGTATTTTCCTTTTGTATGTGTCCAGGAGGATTGGTGGTACCAGCCGCTACCGCTCCTGGCGAATTGGTAGTGAATGGGATGTCTATGTCTCGTCGAGATTCTCCTTTTGCCAACTCAGGAACAGTGGTCGCAGTGGAACAAGAAGATCTGATTCCTTATAGTGAGCATGGTATTTTGGCTGGTTTGGCTTTTCAGCAGTCGGTAGAGCAAAAGCTATTTAAATATGGAGATGGTAGCCAGCAGGCACCAGCCCAACGGATGACCGATTTTGTAAATGGAAAAAAATCTACTACCTTACCTCCTTCTTCCTATATACCAGGATTGTACTCAGCTCCTTTGCACGAGCTATTACCAAAAGGTATCTATCGACGACTAAGAAAAGGAATGATGGAATTTGGCAAAAAAATGCCTGGGTATATGATTGAAGACGCAAATGTGATTGGTACAGAAAGCCGTACCAGTTCACCCGTCAGAATACCAAGAGATAAAATAAGCTATCAACATCCAGAAATTAATGGATTATTCCCATGTGGAGAAGGAGCGGGGTATGCTGGAGGAATTATTTCTGCAGCCATGGATGGACAGAATGTGGCTAGGGCTGTGAGCCGATTTTTAAACGATGAATAAAATTTAATGAAAGATAGTATTGATTTGATAGCCAGAGTTTTTTTGGCCTTTATTTTCTTTTTTGAAGCCTACGATTCCATTACGCACTTCAAGGCGACTAAGGAAACGATGACTAGTTATGGCATTACATGGAATCAGGATATTCTGCTTTCTCTGTGTCTATTTCTATTGATATTAGGAGGCATTTTAGTCTTGATTGGATATCGTTCTTCTCTTGGTGCCATCATGTTATTAATCTACTTTATTCCCGTCACCTTTATTTTACATTCTTGGTGGAATGATCCAGGAGATATTAAGCGAATACAATCTATGTTCTTTATGAAAAACATAGCGATTATGGGCGGACTGCTAATGGTGGTGGTCAATGGTAGTGGAAAATATAGTGTAAAAAGGTTATTCGCTACTACCAAGGTTTAAATAACGTCACTACCTCAAAACTAAGTACACTGTGTAATAAGCTAGTGTTCTTTGTTCAGGCTTTCCCCACATTTTCGACAAAACATGGCATCATCTGAATGACCTTCTGTACTACAGTTTTGACAACATTGAGTGTTGACAGCTATCGGGCTTTCGTTCTGAGAGACCATTTCAGCAGAAACAATTCCAGTAGGCACGGCAATCACCGCATAACCTAAAATCATAACAATAGCTGCAAGGAATTGGCCTAACTCCGTTTGTGGAGCAATATCACCATAACCAACAGTTGTAAGGGTAACGACCGCCCAATAAATACTTCTAGGAATACTAGTAAAAGAAGAACCTTCTCCTCCTTCGACCAGATACATAATGGAGCCAATAATGGTGACCATCAAGATGATAAAGAAAAGAAAAACAGTGATCTTTGCGCGGCTGGCTTTCAGCGCATTCATGATGGTAGAGCTTTCTTTTAAGAAATTTGCTAATTTGAATATCCTAAAAACACGGAGTAGCCTCAGCGTACGAATTACTAGTAAATACTGTGTACCAACAACAAATAAACTCAGATAAGTTGGTAAAATGGCCAATAAATCTACGACCCCAAAAAAACTGGTCATATATTTTTTGGGCTGATAAACACAATAGATACGGAGTAAATACTCGAAAGTAAAAAAGATCGTAAAAGTCCACTCTAAAAAGATAAAGATATGCTTATATTGATCGTCGAGTTCAGATATGCTTTCCAACATCACAACTATGACACTACCTACGATAAAAACCATTAAGATAATGTCAAAATACTTACCAGCAGGTGTATCGGCTTCAAAGATGATCTCATGGATGGTCTCTTTGAGCGGACTAAAATTCGCACGTTTTGGATCTGACATTTAATAGAATTATTTTGGTAAAAATACTTAAGTTTTGTAACTTATTTTTAGCGCTTGATTAAAATTGATTTCTAGTGCAAAGTTTAAATTTAAACAGCTTCATGATTTTTAAATCACTATTATCCTCTTTATATTCAATGATAAAATATTTTTGTCTGTTCTTTCTAGCTTTAATGACTACGATGACCTTATCGGGACAATCGGGTAGTTATATGTTTAATCAAAAGAGTTTTTCGACAAGTGACGGTCTTTCTTCTCGCTTTGTTCAGGATATCTATCAGGATAGTCGATATTATATCTGGGTAAGCACAGATTATGGTATTAACCGTTTTGATGGAGATAAATTTAAAAAGTACAACCAAGCCAAGTTTAAATTACAGACAGATAATATCAAAAAAATTCAAGAAGATCAGCAAGGTAATTTGTGGTTAATCAATAATATTAATGTTCATAAAAACAATGTTCTTTACTGGGTTAAAACTACGATAGACATTCTCCAATTTGCGGAAGATGATATTATTTCTTTGGAAGAATATGTCATGAATGACCTTCCTTTTAAATTATCTTCTGTAACTAGAATAGAACAAGATGAATCTTTTGTTCTTTGGATTTCGACCAATGAAGGAAGATTATTTAAATATACGGATCACTTTGTAGAAGTTCCAATTTCGACAGATTTGATGGCTGGAGCGGTACTGATACCTTTAAGAAACGCTGAATTTTTAATATTGGGACCAGGTAAGATCTCTAAGTTGGATAAGGACTTCAACCTTATCTTCCAAACAAATTTTAAAGAAGAGGTCTTGAATGTGATAAAAGGAAAAGGAAATCGCATTTTTATAATTCCGAAAGGCTCTAATCGCATTCCTTATGAAATTAGCCCAGAAGGAAAAATAGATTTATTTTTTAAAGAAGATTCGGAAGATTCAAATGAAAAAACAGGGGTACTTAGGATCAGTTTAGATGCGATGAATCGGTTGTGGGTAGAAGGAAGAGATAACACATTAACACTTTATGATAAAAATGATGAAGAAATAGAAGAGGAAAGTTTATATCGAGTTGAGTTACCTCCTAATTTTAACAACAACTATATGCTCTATGCAGATAAATCGGGCGGGATGTGGTACGTGGATCGAGAAGGACTTAATTATATGAGTTTAAACAAATCTGGATTTACCACATTTATGGGGCAAAGAAATATCAGTATGCGGGCCTTATTTAAGATGACTGATTCGACTTTTTTTGTAAATACCTATAGTGGTTACATGGATTTGAATATTAAAAATGGATACTTTGAGTCCTATAATTTACCAGGATTTACCAATTTTTCAAAGTCTGGAATTTTGTTCGATGGATATATTTACAATAGTATGTATTCTCCCAAAGTAATTAAAATTGACCTTGAAAATGAAATGATAGAGTATGTAAAGATGAATGGTCCTAAGACCTTAAACCCTAAGATTTTTATCCAATCGCCAGATAGTATGTTATTAATTGGTGCGAACAGTGGTTTATTTATGTTGAATCCTAAAATTGATTCGATCTCACCTTATCATCTCTATAATGAGTTTGAAGACTTAGAAAATCGCATTATTAATAATTTCAATCAGATAGATAATCAAGTTTTTATTTCAACAGATGATGGACTTTTTGTATTAGACTGGGAAAAAGGAATCGTAGCACACCATAAATTTATTTTTAATCATTTACTGTATTTGTATCAAGATCAAGATGGTATCAGATGGATTGCTACTAGAGGAGGAGGCATTTTAGAATGGAATATAGCGGAGAACACGACCCATCAATATACGGTAGATGACGGATTATCACATGATATCCTTTTTGCAATATATGAAGATACCACAAATCAGCTTTGGTTACCAAGTAATAAAGGGTTGGTATGTTTTGATAAAAAGTCAAAAACTATCGTCAATTACTTTGAAGCTAATGGTATTTCTGATAATGAATTTAACCAATATGCTCACTTTCAAGACATAGATGGAACCATCTATGTTGGAGGAGTAGATGGGATGGTAAGATTTCATCCAACAAGTTTTTTAAGTCCCGAAAAAATATCTACAAAAGATAAAATAGTAGTTACGGACATCAATGTTACTCAGACAGATAATAAAGTATATGATCTTCCTATTAATACGATCAATGCTGGAGAAACATTGGTCATTAAAGGGAATGTAATAGCTACCAATATAAAATTTTCTTTATTAGAATATGATCGTTTGGAGTCCAGTCAGTATGCTTATAAGATTGAAGGAATTCATGATGTTTGGCAACCGATGGATGATCAGTATGTCCGTCTTACGGGATTGTATGGAGGATTTCATGATATTTCGATAAAAGTACATGCTGGGATTAAAATGAAAGCTTATTATCATACAATTAAAGTGGAAATTCGAAAACCTTTTACGCATACTTGGCCATTTTTTGCTTTGTGTGCTTTAGGATTCTTGGCTTTAGGGATTTCTTTATCTCGATATCGAATTTATAGGCTAGATAAAATCAATCGTAGCTTAGAAAGAAAAGTTGTGAGACGGACCCAAAAAATTGAAGATGATAGAATCCTGATTTCACAGCAATATCAAGAAATGGAGCAGATCAATAAAACAAAAGATCATCTGATCGCTATTATTGGACATGACCTGAAGGACTATGTTTCTACTTTTGAAGGGATTGAACAAAAAATGAATTATCTCATCAGCAGCAAACAGGTCGAAAGAATTCCTCACTTGGCTGAATTTATCGAAAATTCAGCCCATGATCTAAGTTTATTATTGGACAATTTGCTCAACTGGGCCCTAAAAGAAAGAGGAGATTTACTTTTACATCCTGATTCTGTCAACGTAAACTCAATCTTAAAAGATGTCCTCAAAAGAATAGAAAAATCCTTTGCAAAAAAAGAGATTGTTCTCATCTCAAAGATTCCTGAAGACCTTAGTATCTATGTGGATGGTCTGACCTTACATAGCCTACTAAGAAACATCATCCATAATGCCATCAAGTTTTCTCATCGGAAAGGAGAGGTGAAAGTTTATCACACAGAAGAAGAAGATTTTGTTACGCTTCATATTGAAGACCATGGAATCGGAATGACAAATGAACAAATAGAACGCGTCCTTACTGGTACCAACGCTGCGGCTTCTACCCGAGGAACTGAAAACGAAGCTGGCACCGGAATGGGACTATTACTTTGTAGAGAAATGCTCGAAATGCAGCTAGGAAATATGAATATTTCTAGTGAACTAGGAGCAGGAACAACTTTTGGAATCGTACTACCCAAACACACTTTGATTGATGAACAAGAAAAAATAGATGTTTAGACATTTATTTATCTGGAATATTTTATTATCTTTGCATGGCCCTTCAAATATGACAAATAACAAGTTTTATTCGTCATATTAAATAGAACACATCCTTTATTTCATCGGCCTAATATGCCGGTCTGTACTTGTTCCACACGGCAAGTATATAATCCTTTATCGTTTATTTTTCATGACCTCTTTTAATATCTTTCTTGTTGAAGACAATTTGTCTTTTGCGCTTGAAATTGAAATGTTGATCAAAGAACTAGGTTATGGTTTTATAGGTCAGGTTGATAGTGCAGAAAATGCAATCAAAACGATCGACTTAAAAACACCTGATCTAGTACTAGTGGACATTGGAATCAAAGGCCCAGTTAATGGAATTGAACTAGCACGCACTTTCGAAACCAAAAAAATACCATTCATCTTTATTACCCAAAGTCGGGATAGGACCACTTATGCTAGTGCTCAATCACTCAAACCTATCGCTTACTTGGTAAAACCCTTTGATTTATTAACGCTTCAAAGCACCTTGGAAGAAGTTTTTAGAAGATTAGAAGCAGACCAAAAGAGGGAAAGAGTAGCTGGTTTTGAGACAGATCAGGATAGCTTTTATATTAGAAATAATAATGTACTTAATCGAATTAAATACAATGATATTTTCTGGATTAAATCTGATGGAAATTATTGTAATATACATACTGAGAAGAAAAAATTTGTTACAAAGGTATCGCTAGTATCTATGATGAAAAAATTGGATGAATCTGAATTTATTAGAGTACATAAACAGTATATCGTTCCTGTTCGACGTATCGAAAATATCAATTTATTCAACAATTTATTATACATCGGTGATAAAATGATCCCAATCGGTCGAAGCTATAAATCAATTCTAGTAAAGCAGCTAAACCTGATTTAAACCGCCTATTTAATAAGATTTTATTTTTCAGTTAACCCCCAAAGAATTAGTGTTCGTCACCGATAATGGTGCGATTATCTACTTTATATGGTTTAGTCCCTATAAAGAGCTTATTATTAACCTAACAAATGGCTAAAAGCTGTACACTAAGTTTGGAATGAAAACACCTTCTGCTCAATTATTTTTTTTAATAAAAAAAATGAGTGCCGCTGAAAAGCGGTTTTTAAAAATTCATTTTTCCTCTGTTAAATCTCATTTAACAGAGCTATTCGATTTTGTTAATGCTCAAGATATTTATGATGAGAAATTGGTGAAAGCACATTTTTCTGATAGCTTAATTTCTAAAAACCTAAAAGTTTATAAAGTACAACTAACAGAACTTATCCTCCGAAGCCAGGTCGCCTATCATGCTAAACGGACCATAAGGAGTCAAATTCGTATTTTATTAGAAGAGGTAGATATCTTAATTTCACAGTTTCTAGTCCCCGTCGCAATGGCTCGACTCCATAAAGCCATCGCAATCTGTAAAGAAAATAACGAAACCGCTCTATTGGTAGTAGCATTGCAACATCAGCTTATGCTTGAGCGATATATTTCTCAACAGAAAGTAAATAAACCATCCGAAGGAGATGGAAAATTATTAAACGAAGCACTACAAAGCTTAATACTAGAAACAGAATTAATACAGCTGGTTCGATTAATGGATACTTCCAGTATATCTGAAAACGGAAAAGAAAAATCAACCGTCATAGCAGCCCTTAATAAAATTTCCAATCGAGATGCATTACGGGCAAGTAATAACGCCAATGCCTTTTATCTAGCACGACTAGAAGCGCTAACCACAGAAGACTTCCACGATCGTATCTCACGACAAGAACAAATAATCGAACGGTTTCAAACCAATCAATACCGATTTATCAATCAGCAATATCTCTACCTAGAAATGCTGAGTGATTTGATGGATTCTTATGTAACAGTGACTAATGAACCGAAAGTTGAAGAGATGATTGGTCTCATTGGAAAGTTATTCGAAGAAGAACATTATCATGCAAAATTCTTGTATTTACCCGCCTACATAGAAGCAAAGCATAATTTTTATCATGGAATTACCAAACATCGACTCTCTTCCTTTAGGGCAATTTCTGGACTCGATTCTGAGCTAGAAATTGAAATAGATAATACTTTTGCCCTTAGATTTCATTTTTTTGAAATACTCTCAAACATGACTGCTGGAAACAGCGAAAAGATAAAAGGTTTATTATCTGCTTTACAATCGTTGACCAAGCCAAATCATTATCCCGAAAACGTCTTACTTGATCTGATAGAGGTCATTGATCATTATGATTGTGATAATATCCGTACCGTTAATTATTTATTATCTAGCTTTCAACGCAAGCTTAAAAGAGGAAAAACATTTACGCCATTCACCATAGCGACTTATGATTTTATCAAAAAAATAGTTAAAAACCCAGAGGAAAAAGGAACGATTGCAAAGCAATTTCTTGCAGAGATTGTTGAATTTAATAATGATGAAGTACAAAAATTGTGGTTACAATTTTATTTGACCGATTGGTTGAATTGCTTAATTTATGATATTAAGTTTAGCGAACTGGCTAATAAAAAATCTAAGAGAAAACGTACAAATATTAAAGAACAAATTTCAACAGATATTTTCTTTGATTGACCCTGAAATTAAAATGAAGCTGTTTAAAGTTTCTCAAAAGAGACGAAGATAAATGCTTGGTTATCAGGGCGATGCAAATTTTGAGATTCGTAGCCAAAGCTACGATGTCGATAAATTTGTGAAGTGCTGATAATCAATGATTTGTCTGTAGTCATTTTGTATTAATTT
>JALZUU010000641.1 GCA_023300665.1 Saprospiraceae bacterium
GCCTGCCTGCCTGCCGGCAGGCACTTATCCTCACCTTTTGTGAACATTCTTAAACAGCTTCATACTAAAACCTTGATTAACAATCAGAAACACTTATCGAATTATGAAAAAGCAAGCGCTTCACCGCAAGTATAATTTCCCAGATGCTGACTTATATCTTCAGTGTGTAGAAAGACTTAAGTATGCAATTAGAGATAAAAAGCTATTTGACCAATATGGCTATGGCAGCGATCGTATGAATGGGTTTAAGGGGACCGTTCTTAAGTTTAAAGAGCTTCCGGATGATGACGAACTCGTTGGGGATCAAATGATTGTAACCGATAAAAAATATCAGGCTTCTGAAAAGCTTAAAACGGCGATCCGTAGTATTATGACCCGTGTTGCGATTAAATTTAGCAATAGAACGGGACGGTATCGTAAGTTTGGAACGGCCAAAATGGGTGATATGACAGACGCTCAGCTATTGTTTTGTGGAAGAAGAGTAATTCGGGTCGCTCGGCAACAGATTGACTTTTTAGCAGATGTTGGGGTAAATGAAAATAGCATCAAACGTGTCGCAGATGCTTGCCAGGGATTCGAAAATGCACTAAATATTCAACAAGATAAGGTTGCTGATCGTGATATTGCGGTAGAACGTCGAATCGAAGTAGGAAATAAACTTTATGATGAGCTGATTGTCCTTTGTAATATTGGCAAAGATATTTGGGCAGAAAAAGATCTGACTAAATATGAACAATACACGGTTTACGAAAGTAATAATGATCAAAAGATCGCTCGTAAGTTGCGTGAAAAAAAGGCGACAACAAAGACTGAAAAAGAATCAGATTCAACCACTTAAACTACAAAGCTTCAACTAAAAAAGGCTATCTTTGCGTTTTGGTTACAGCGTCTAAAAGAAAACTGATAATTTGAATCATACTACTGGACATTTCTTCCATTTGCAGCCTCCCAGCTCCGGCAGTCTCGTCGGAGAATAGCTTCAATCCCGCAAATCTCCAGGAATATGAATTTCAATAAACAAAGAATCCTTTCATTAGGGTTTTTTGGCAGAAAACAGTTCTCAAACAATTAGGAATTTTATAAATGAAAACAAGGAAAGAACTTCAAGAGGAATACAAACAAATGGAAGCTTCCATGGGTGTTTTTCAAATAAAATGTGCTGTAAATGAACGGTGTCTAATAGACCATAGTGTGGACATGCAATCAAAATGGAATCGCCATAGGATGGAACTTAAGTTTGGAAATCATAGAAATAAAGATTTACAAAAAGAATGGAATCAGTTTGGAGAAGATAAATTCACCTTTGATGTTTTATCTGACTTAAAAAAAACGGAAGAAGAAAACACAAATTATAATAAGGAATTAAAGTTGCTTCAAGCGTTAATAATTGAGGAGCTAAAAATTGAAAATACCTATTAACCATAAACTATGAGATTGATCTTACCAATATTCTTTTTGGCGCTAATTACGGCCTTCGGATGTCAATCCGAGAAAGAACCCAAATCTGATAAGAGGATTGAAGAAATCAATGGTGTTCCTAATGCAGCCGAAATGATCCGAAATCCTATTTCTGCTAAAGGAATTCAAGATACGACGAATCTACCGAAGATGAAATTTGGAAAAACTGAATTTGATTTTGGGATCGTCAACGAAGGCGATAAGGTTTCGCATACTTTTGAATTTAAAAATACGGGAACAATTCCACTTCTTATTTCGGATGTCCGCTCTACTTGTGGATGCACTGTTCCAAAATGGCCAAAAGAAACTATTCTTCCCGGTGAGGAAAATAAAATATCGGTGGTATTTGATACTGCTGGAAAAAAAGAGAAACAACATAAACCTATTACTATTACGGCGAACACTTATCCTTCAAAAACAGTCCTTTCACTGGATGGATTTGTTACGCCAAAAAAATAAAAACTTACTATGGATTTAATGAACCTTGTATTACCGTTGCTGATTGTAGCCACCTTTTATTTCTTTATTATTTTACCACAGAAAAAAATCCGCACACAGCAAGAATCTTTTTCTGAATCACTCGCTAAAGGCATGCAGATTGTTACCACCAGTGGAATGTATGGCCAAATAAATAAAGTGGAAGGAGACATCGTACACGTTCAAGTTGACAACAAAACTTTTCTAAAGTTTGCACGCTCTGCCATCTCTCGTGAATTGACTGAACAAGCGTACGCACCAAAAGATGAAAAAGCAAAAGCATAATTTTCTAGCCTCCTTTTCGTCAGACAGATTGCTCTTAGGAATCTGCATTGGGTTGGCCCTTATTTTATGGTTATTGGTAAAACTTTCAGAAGAATTTATTACTACTCGAGCAGTAAAAATTGAATATTTATTACCGGATGATCGGAGCTTCGTAGAGACGCCTCCCGCTTCTGTCATGACCACGGTCAAAGGGACAGGTTGGAATCTCTTATCCAATTATTTTGCTCAAGAAGAAGCAAGTATTCAATTTAATTTACCTGAGAAACCTAGCTTTACCATTAATGGAAGTATTCTAAAAAATAAGATCGAACAAAGACTTGGTAAACTCGATCTCCAAGATATCAACTACGATTACATCCTTCTAAATATGGAAGATTTGGATCGTAAACGATTACCTATCCGATTGGTCAGCGACCTAAATTTCGCGCTACAACATCAACTAAAAGATTCGCTAAAATTTCAACCTGACTCCGTCGATATTTCCGGCCCTCCTTCCCTCTTAGGTCACTTAACAGAATGGCCAACGGAGCCGTTAAAAATGGATGGAATAAAAAACTCTTTTAATAGTACTATTTCGTTGGTTCTTCCCACCAATCAGGAATTAAAACTAAACACAGATAAAGTAATGGTTTCTATTGAAGTGGAACACAATACCCAAAAGGATTTATTTATTCCAGTACAAGTGCTTAATGGACCAGACAGCTTAAATATCTTTCCACAAAACATTCGCATTAGTTGTATCGTTGGGTTAAGTAATTTTGATCAATTATCAGGAAATGATTTTGTGCTGGAAGCCAATTTTAAAGACGTCTCCCCTAATTCTAACAACAACACCCTACCCGTCAATTTAAGTAAGGTGCCTTCTTTTGTTAAGCAGGTTAAATTAGATAAAGAGAGTGTGGAGTATTTTTTTGTGAAGGCGGAGTAATGATTAGGAAAAATCTTGTCGCTCATTTAATCAATCTAACTCAACCCTTTTTTGATTTGTTTTTTTGTTCTTTCATCATCACCCTTTCACCGTCCAAAGATAATCTTCCACATCAATTCCTTCGACAGAGATTTCAATAATAAAAAGACTACGACTTGGATTACTAACAAAGAAAAAGGTACGATAATAACTATTTCGATTCAAGGTATTCACAAATTCGTATTTATATTTTAGCATCTCAATTTTACTATTCATCTTCATCTTAGAATCAATTTTGTTTATTTCTAAGAAAAGACTTTCTTCATCTAGTTGACGAAATTGTTCTTCGAGTTGTTTGTTTAGAATATTACCAGACATTTCATCTATTTCAAATCTTTGCTCATCAGCAATAATTAAACATCGTAGTTCACTGGTCGTATCCACTAAAATATCTAAGACGCTATCCTCAAATTCAAAAGATTTTAAAGTTTCCTCAATAGATTGTAAAAAATTGGTGTCTTCGGATAGATAGGGAATGTCTTCGGACAATCGGTAGATACTTGATCGTTTAAAGTAAGTAGGCAATTTAAGGGTGGCTGATTCTTTTGCCAAATGGATCGTCTGGGCTCCAGCGTATAAGTCTGGTGGTGACGATCGATTACATGAGCCAAGACTCAAGAGGAAGATAGTAAAAAAGAATAGTTTTAGATGGAAGGTATTCATTATAGTTTGTCTTGAAATTAATCCGTCTCGCGTTTCGCAATTTGAACGCAGTAAATTTAAAAAATATTATTAAAAAATCACCTTTAATAGATTTGATTCCTAGAAAGCATTTTTATTAACCATCAACACTTAACCTACTCTCGCGAAAATCTATTTCCTTCCTCTTTATAAGGTTGAAATCGGGAAAATAATTCTTCTTTATACCAATTCAATTCTCTAGTTTTTTGAATGGCTTTATGGTGTTCAGGACTTTTATAAGCAAAGTCTCTCAAGGCTTCTTCATTTTCCCACAAACTAAAAGTAGCCATTTGTAAGACTGGTACTTCGCCAATTCCTTTGGTGTAAATTAATCCTTTGTTTCCAGCCAACGGTAAACTTGAAGTAGGAACATATTTCCAAAACGATCGCAATTTACTAATTCGAATCGTCGCTCGGGTAATGACGGCGAGCTTGGGAAAAGCCTGATCTAA
>JALZUU010000642.1 GCA_023300665.1 Saprospiraceae bacterium
TCCTGCTTTTGTCCCCAAAGAAAAACATAAGAACCAATGCACATCTCTTCGTCATTGGCAATTCCAAGTTCATATCGGCGAGCGTAGTCTGCTGCCTTTTCAGTACTGGTCTGTTCAATGGGTGCTCCCCATTTTGTTTTAGCTACTTCCCAGTGTCCATTTGGCCCCCATTCTGTGATTGCGTAGGGTTTTTTCCAACCATAAGCACGGACCAGTTTATCTACCCCAATCAAGCCACCATAAGTATTGATACCGTAAATGTCGATGGAGGGAGCACGTTCCATAATCAGATGAACCTCTGCTACATCTAATCCAGCAGTTACCGTCATGGTTGGATGATTTGGATCGACTCTCTTGATCATTTTAGCAATATCTTCAATGGCATTCCAAACTCTAAAGTCAGAATAAAATAAGTCTACTTCATTGCCAATTCCCCACATTAGAATCGCAGGGTGGTCTTTATAAGTTTCGACAACTTCTGTAAATCGTTCTAACTGTGCTTGAACTCCCTTAGAATCATTATAGTCGAATCCTTGTCGTTCACAACCTACCCAAAGACCAAAGGAAACGGTTAGTCCTTTTGCGTGTGCTTCATCCAAGATAGCAATTGCTTCCCCCGCTCCCCAAGACCGGATTGAATTAGCGCCATAAGCAACGGCACGGTCTATTTGGGCTTGCCCTCCAACTCCTTTGATGTAGTATGGTTGTCCACCACGATAGAGTTGCCATTTACCATTTTCTTGACGCATTTCTACCTTAATAGGACCCGGCGCTGGTGCTTGGGAGAGGCTTTCAAAGGGATTTATCAAGAACGAAAAGAATGTAAGTAGAATAAATAATTTTTTCATTTTATAGTTCATTTTTAAACAGCTTCTTTTTCTAAAAACCTATTTTCACCAAAAAATAGTGATTAATAATAAGTTCAACAAAATTTTAATACTATGTTGTAGTGATGATGTATGTTTACACAAGGAGATGTATGGTTGATGTAGAGATTTTTTCTATTAATTAACTTTATCGCTTTACTTTTGTTTACCAAATTATTCAAAGAATTAGCTGTATTTTCGCAAGAAATACATAATTGAGAAAGTTCAAACAAATTCTTAAAAATCTCGGCCAAATAAATTTTCATGGTTTCAATTCTATCCAAAAAAACTAAAAATAACCTTTCTATAAGATACCTCCTAATCGGTATGCTTTTTTTGTCGAGTATTGGAATATCAACCGCTCAAGGTTTATTTTCTCAAGATTTGGGCACTACCTTAAAAAACTTACTCGCCGAAACTCTTCCTGATTCTTCTAACCTAAATTTAACCGATGAATCGGCGCCACTCAATCTTGACGTAGTGGCAGGAATACAATATGATACAAGCTTTGTAGCCAAAAAATTGCGACAACGTGGGCAAAAACTGACGGTTTTCGGTTATTACCGACTATTTGGTTACGGACGTAATATTACAGATCCATATCCTAATTTAGCCCCTTTCGAAAAAGCTTATGGTTTTGGAGATGGATATCGAGAACCAACGATGTCTCTCAGTGTTTTTGGACGACCCAATGGTAAATCTACTTTTGGAACGGAGTTGTTTATGTTTACTCCCTATGTTGGTTTGGGATCAGAAGATAATGTATTTACCTTAAATTTAGGGATTAATTTCTATGGACAATTTCGAACCAAACATGGAAATTTTGGCGTCCGAGCGGGTGGTATTCACTGGTATTATTTGAGTGATTTTACAATTGGAGTTTATCAGCTTTTAGATCGTTTTAGCATCTTCGATCGTACGCCATGGGAAGGGGTTACGAATAACAAAAAATATGATAGTTATCATAGCACCGGATCAACCAATGCCGGAGATTTACGATGGAATAATCAAGCCTTTCAAGGGTTGATTATTAATGGAGGTAAATTACCAGGTGATCTTAGTTTCGATTTATTCTGGGGAAAAACGCAACCGAATGGTGGACTGACCAATGCGATTACGGAACCATCTTTATCGATTCCTCCAACCTTAGATGCGGGAAGTATTCCTACTTATTTAGGTTTTGCTGGAGATAATCGAGCGGTTCCAAATTTTATCACAGGAGGAAAAATTGGTAAAACTTTTGGTAAAAAGAAAAATACTGTTTTTTACAATCTAATTCATAGTGAAACGGCACTAGATTCCATTAATAAGATATCTAGAAAATACCAAGTGCATACTTTATCTTTAAATCTCAATCTAGCAAAAGTGAAATTGAGAGGCGAATTGGGAGGTGGGTTTTATGAAAGTCCAACCTATGAAAAAGCTTGGGGAGAAGCATTGATGTTACATGCTTTTATTCCAAAAGATTATACCGTACTTCCAGTGGATGTACAGCTTTATCAAATTGGTAAAAACTTTTTTAATCAAAACGGTGCGATTGCAACCAATTCTAATCCAGATATTATCAAAGATTTTGGAGTAGCGGCAGGTGCCAATGGAGTAGGTGGTCAATTATCTCAGGTTGGGCAACTCGTCCATAATCGTCGAGGCATAAATATCAATTCAGGAATTGATTTAGGTGATTTTAAATTTAATTTTGGTTGGGGATTTTCTAAAGAAATAGATGTTGCTTCTACACAATTGACATATGTACACCGGATCAATGGACTGGCTTTATCACGGGTCTATAATCCTTTCCCTGAAGGAGCGACTAGTCCTACTGTGTTTGGTCCTTTTGGTCGAAAGATTTCGTTCTTCAGAGGGGTGACAGAAATCGTACAAACCACTGATTTAGATCCTGCTACGGCAGAGGCTAGGAATAAAAAATATTTTAATGCGGTAGATATACAAGCAAAATACAAAGCTAAAATTGGCGACCGTTCTTTATATCTTTTTTACCTCGGTTCATTTGGATCTGCTAGTACTAGAGGAGAAGCCATTCCTGTCTTTAATGAGGATAGTTATTTATTTGTTCAATACCATGAATTTGATGCTTATCTAGAATTATTTCCTAAGTTTTTATTGACTGGATATTTGGGAATTGAAGATGCCCGAGGTGGTGCTTTTACGCAATGGGATCTCGAAACACAGTTACCGTTAGATCAAATTGGGACTGGAATCGGGATAGGATTTGATTGGACCGTTTCAAAATCAACTGGACTTTATTTTCGTCATCGCTGGATAAATTTTGAAGATAAAAATTTTGAATTAGATCGATTCAAAGGAAGAGAAGTGACGGTAGAGCTGAAGACCTTCTTTTAGGGTTTTATAATTGTAATGAAGCTGTTTGTTAACAGATTTTTTGTTAATTTTTATTATGTGTTGTTTATGAAAAATATAGTTACAAAAATATTATTGATTTTAGGTGTTTTCTGTTTTACAGAGGTTAGTTTGAGGGCCCAAGATGGTGGTTCTGAGGCGACCATAGCAGATGAAGATAAGTCTAAAGTTCAATTTAATGGACTAGGTCGAACATTGATGAATCAAACAAGTATTGAAGGAGATGTATTACAAGCAGATACCAATACCATTCGTCGATTGACAGATGGAGAATTTTTGTTGGATTTGGCCATAAACGCTACTCCAAATAAGACTTCTGAAGTACAAGGTATAGTGCGTTTACGAAACGAATTTGGTGGGTTTTTTGGTGCAGGAATTTCGATTGAAGTTCGAGAACTTTGGGCACGAGGAATCATTGCTGATTTTATAAAATATCGAGTAGGAGATATGGATATTGCGGTGTCGCCTTATACTTTATTTAGTCCGGATCAAGAAGGATTTGTAAATCAACCAGCTATTTTTCAACCCTTAACGGATGTGATTAATTATGAGCAATTTTATACCGATGATAACACTCGACGACTTCAAGGTGGTAAAATAGATTTTGGGTTAAACTTTGGATCCATCCTAGAAGATATGGACGTTTCTAGTTTTATTGCGCGGATTAGAGGAACTGATTTTTTTACCACACCAAATCGTTTAATAGCCGGAGGAGAGGTGGATTTTTCTACCGTTGAATTGAATGATTCA
This sequence comes from Saprospiraceae bacterium, assembly GCA_023300665.1. Classification (GTDB taxonomy): domain Bacteria; phylum Bacteroidota; class Bacteroidia; order Chitinophagales; family Saprospiraceae; genus JALZUU01. The sequence continues at coordinate 3,996 of JALZUU010000642.1, forward strand.
TTGGGTATGAAAGCAGATTTTGGATTAAACCTTGTTCATACTTTTGACGATCTCCAATCTGGAAATGCCGTCACCGGAATTAGAAATACCGTAATTACTGTAGATTATGATTTAACGATCATGGACAAAGAAGATATCGCTTTAAACTTAGCGGGAGAGTCTGGTCATTCAAATATTGCAATGGCAGAGCGAATTACCAATTCAGATGGAAATGAAGAAAATATTATGTTGTCTGAAGAAGATGATACGTTTTTGGATGTTGGATTGACTTTTAAATTAAAAAAACAAAATCTAACACTATCAGCTTCCTATATTGATATTGGACCTGACTTTTTTAGTACTGGAGCACAAAGTAAGCGAGTAGAATTTGGTAGTAACAAAACCTTTTTTAATCGAATTGGTACCGATAGGGAATTAAGACAAACCTCGATTTTTGATCTTTCTAGAGACCGTGCAATATATACTTTTAGAACATCAGATCAATTGATGGCCTATGATCCTCGTTTTAGCAATACACTCCCTTATGGAGATGCTACTCCAAATCGTGAAGGTTTGAAGTTTGGCGTTCATTATGGAACAGATGATGATAAAATTGCAGCCCAAGTAAATGGCGCTTTTCTTTCAGAAATAAGAGGACAAGGAACCTTTGAATTAAAAGATTTTACGTTGATTAAAGCTGCTGCAGATATCAACATACATAAAATTGCTAATTGGAAAAATAAGATTAGAGCTACTTTAGGAGTTCAATTAGAATCTACAGAAAGAGGAGGGGGAGAGTTTGAAGAAGTAGATTTGAGTTCTACCTTATTAGATTTTGGATTGGAAGTAGAATTATTCTCTAAATTTGATGTTTTACTCGGCGCAAAACTATTTAGTTCTGAAGGACGAGATTTTGTTCCGGTCTTAGAAAATTTTAATGATGTACGAGATTTTCCAGCACCATTAATCGCAGATGATCAGGAGACCTTACTTGGATTAGGAATCAAGTATGAATTTAAGAAGGATATTTATATGACTCTACAATTCAATTCATTTGATTCTGAACTAGGACCGGATAATCCTAATAATTATCAATTTCAACAAATTTTTGTGTTGTATAATATGAAGTTTTAATAATCATCTGAATAATTTTAGATAAAGTAGTTGTTTAAAAATATAATTATGAATAAGATAAATTTTTTCTACATATCAATGATTTTCGTTTTGCTTGGATTGAGTGGATGTAGTCATGATACTGAAACCTTTGATGGACCAAGCTTAGTGGATCGTTTTGGTCCTTTTACTTCTTTGAATGATTTGGAGGTTAGTCAGCCAGCGGTTGACTTTGCAGCAGGAGAGACGGTATTTTTTACGGCCTCTTTTAATAAAAATGTAAATTGGGTTTTAGAAATAACGGGAAGTGAAAGTGGATCGGTAAAACGAATCGAAGGATTCTCTGATGGATTAGATGCCAGCAATGCAACTTGGAACGGAGGTACAACTAATTTACCTTTATTTAGAGATGAAGTTTGTAATGTGATTTTAAGCATACCTGAAGAACCTGATTTTATAGGAACAGAAACAGTTGAAACTTTATCTAGACGAGTGTTTGAAGGATCATTGTTTTCTAGTTTTGAAGAAGAATTAAGTGGCGTAGATCTCTTTGTTGGAAATTTCGAATTTGAACTTATTGCAGAACGACGAAATGATTTTCCTGCAGAAGGAGATTCTTATTATGTATTAGAAGGAACAGATAATGTGGTTCCTAATTTTTTCGTAGGATTGGTGGATATTAAAGCTAGTTCTACTGGAAATACTTACCTTGAGTTTCCAACAACAGTGCCGGAAGATTTATTTTTTAATTGTTTTATGCTTTCAGATGCTGGACCGCATGGAATAGCCATTATTGATTTTTACGTGGATAGAAACGATGATGGTGTTTTTGATCAAGATCAAGATCAAGCCTTTCGTGTGACTCCAGATTATGATTTATCTAGTTGGGAGGGATGGTTACAGATCAGTCATGCGATGAGTGATACTGGAATTACGCAAGAGGATTTAGAAAAGATAGTAAACATTCGTTTATTATTAATCTCAGACATGAATTCACAACCAAATCCGCCATTGCAAGTGGAGTTTGGAATTGATTATATGATTTTCACTGGAGGTGGACCATTGGATTTAAATTAACAATTATTGCGGTCGTTTTTTTATCCAACAAAATAACAGAGATGAAAATTTTAAAAAATTGGTATAGTTTTATTCTTGTCGCTATTCTGTTGACAAGTTGTGTTGAGTTGAAAAAGGCGACCCTATATGATGGAGTGGCGCCGGTAGAAAAAGTGGTTTTACCAGATGATATTTCAGTGATTGTGGAGTCTGAGATTTATGATGAAGATGCGACGGATGTTTGGGGATTGGAAAAAGACCTTTGTCAGGAAGCCAGTGTTTCAGATGTGGCTTATAGTGGGAAAGAGTCTTTAAAAATAACTTGGAACCGTGATGCTAAAGGTTGTGCTTGGTCCGGAATCGGGATTGGTTGGGATGGTTGGGCTGGAAAAGATCTTTCTTTGATTATGAGTTCTGTGGCTATTCAGATGTATGTGCGTACGCAGAAAGGAAAAGCCTTTGGATTACCATTTGTTTTGACCTTGATTGATTATAGTGATGGAATGGGATTTTTGTATACCACCAATAAATATTTTGAACGATCTTCCATCGACGAAGAATGGCAAAAAGTAGTGGTGCCTTTAAAGGATTTTGAAATAACTTCAGAGAATTTAGATCCATCAAATATCAAACAATTGCAGATTGAATTACAGCAAAGCGGAAGTGTCTATTTGGATGATATCAGTTTGGTGTTTTTTGAGGAACAACCTCAAACGCCTTGGATGGTAGAAGAAAAACTAGCTAGCCCCATCTCTATGCCGCAATCTATTTTTGATGATGAATTTGTGAATGGCAATGGATGGGGTTTGGCTTCTGATGATTGCAAAACCATCGAATGGACTGATGTTGAAAAAAAATCGGGTGATAAATCCCTTCATCTACGTTGGGACAAGCAAGGTGATAATTGCAGATTTAATTCTTTTGGTGTTAGTTGGAATAAATGGCATCCGGTAGATATGAGTTCGGTTAGAGAATCGGTGGCTTTTGAATTTGAAGTGAAAATGGCAAGTGGAACAGCAACATCTATCCCTTTAAAAGTCGGTTTTGAAGATTATAGTGGAGCAAAAGTTTTCGCAAGTTTAACCGCTGACCTTGTTGAAGGTAATAGCTATGGACCAGAATGGAAAAAGGTAAGAATTCCTGTTTCCACACTTTCAGGAAAAATAGATTACAAAAAGATTAAACAAGTGTATTTTGACTTGACTGAGAAAGGAGCGGTTTATTTGGATGATTTTAGGTTGGTTGCTTTGTAAGAAATTTTGAATTTTGAATAGCGTCCGCCTTAAAGTCGAAGCTAACCTAGGCAAGACGCTGTAACTTGTTCGATAATTTAGTATTCGATCGTCGTATCAGGATTTTTTGTTATTTTTGTTGTTAATAATAAAGCTAAAATAACTTGACCAAATGCGAAAAATAGCGCTCATCTTCTTTTTTATCCAATCTTTAGTTTTTTCTATTTCTAGCCAGGAGACCATAAAACCCTATCAATTTGGAATTCATGTTGCTCCAAAAAGACGACATATCGCTTTCAAGATGCTGATAAAAGTGAAAGTAAAAGTCAGTTTGGTATTGAAGCTGGGGTAGATTTTTTTTATCATCTCTCAAAAAAGCTAACGCTAAAATCTGGTTTATCCTATCATTTCTTACACAACAAACAAATAGACTATAGCATCACATTTGGATCTGACATAGATTTTACCAATAGTGGATCACAAGTTAACTTACAAAATTCTTGGTTTGAAGATGACTTTAAGGCTCATTATGTTGGCCTCCCGATTGAGTTAAGATTTAAATTATTAGGAAACGAAAACCATCTATATACTAAACTGGGATTGGAATTATTATGGAAATTCGCAGGGTCAGAAGAAATTTATTTGATTGAAAATATGGGTTCTGCAAGCCTTTTGGAGATGAACCCTACACGAAAATTAAATCGTACTTTAACCTTAGTAAATTACGGAATTGGCTATCAAATTAAATTAAGTAATAGGCAGTTTCTATATTTAGAATCTCAAATAAACTATTCAACTAAGAATATCTTTCAATCATCAAGTATATTGAATAATAGTAAAATTCTCAATTTAGGGCTAGCTTTTGGAGTAGGATTCTAATAAAACGCTCATTTCTCCCTATTAAACCCATCTAAATTCAATAAATCCGCCTAATTCCCATTCGTGGCGCGAGTTTTGGTCTATAAACGATCAAATACATCTTTTTATACTGATGGCGTCTGGTCCTATCTCTTTTGGTATAAACAAAAATATCCATTCCTAATTTACAAAGCTTATTTCTTAATCAGTGATACGTGGTTTTCCATGTCTTCACTACCCAAAAATGCCATCCAATGAAGTCTATTTATCTATTATTAGTTCTTTTAATTGGATTCGTATCCACCAATCTTTCCGCAGAAACATTAGAAAAATCAATTGCTGTTTTAGACCTCACAGGTAGAAATAGTGAATCCAATGATTCACGACTTTTTTCGGTGGAACATATGGCGAAAGTGACGGGGATTCCGTTTATCAGGACGGATGATATATCTGTTGCAATAAATTATGGGATGATCTTGACCAGTTCGTTAATTAAAAATAATGCCTATTCTGAAGAAGAACAATTAGCACTTGAAACCTACGTGGAAGAAGGAGGAATATTGGTCGCACCTCGAATTGAAGAAGCGGATTTTTTCTCTTTATTTGGAATAGAGAATTTTGAAAACAGTAATAGTCGTTATGCTATTCATTGGGATTCTACGCTAACAGATGCTTCCCTAAAATATATTAATCAAACAGAAGAACGAACGCTGTCCTTAGGGCGAGATACCAACAGCGAAATCTTTAGAACGATAGGTTATACCACCTCAACGGCACGAACGCTGGCCTCCTTTACGGATGGAACTGCGGCCATTACAAAAAACAATTTTGGAGCAGGAGCGGCCATTTCGATTGGGATGTCTTGGAGAGATGTAATTTTAAGAAATCAACTCAATCGAGACTTCGAAGCACAACGAGTTAGTTCCAATGGATTTGAACCGACCTCTGATGTATTCGCGCTTTTTATCCGAGCTTTATTTATGGAGCATTATTCATTCACCGTTTGGAAAAATACAAGTCCAGGAAACTCAACAGCTACCTTGATGATTACCCATGATATTGATAGCCAAACAGGGTTAGATACTTTAGAGATATTTGTGGATTATGAGGCGGATAATAATATCGAAGCTACCTATAATATGACGGTTCGATATTTTGATGATGACTTAATGGGTCCTTATTATTTAGGAGGACAATCAACCTTAAATGACATCCTTAGTCATGGTCATAATATTGGTTCTCATTCGGTGGGACATTTCTTTGATTTTGCGGATTCAGATATTTTTCCAATTGGAGCACCTGGAAATACGCAAACCAATTATTTGCCGCATAACGATGGAACGATTACCACCGGTGGAACGGTTTATGGGGAATGTGAAGTTTCAAAAAATACTTTAGAAGCTGATATTGCTGGTCTTGACATCAGAACTTTTCGGTCTGGTCATTTAGCTTATCCAAACGCATTAATCAATGTATTGGATGAGTTAGCATATGATTTTAATAGTTCTTATTCGGCAAGTGATGTTTTAAATAATTTCCCATTTCAAAATAAAAAAGATCGAAGCTTTAGTGGAGAAAACTCTCGGGTCTATGAATTTCCAGTAACCATTTCTGATGTTTTCCATGATAACCCAATCTCCCCTTTTAATATTTTTGGTAAAGCAAATATTTGGCTAGGAGTTACCCAAAAAAATATTGAAAACGGCGCACCGACGGTTTTACTGATTCATCCAAATCGCCAATATAAATTAGATGGTTTAGCGTATTATTTAAATCAGATTCCAGATGACGTAGCCATTATGGAAATGCAAAATTTTGGAGATTTTTGGTTGACTAGAGAAGCCCAAGAATTTACCTCAGAACTAATAAACGGTCAGTTAACGATTCAATTAACCACCGCTTTAGACCTCACTCAAAATCTAGGATTAATCGTTTCCAATGGACAAAATCTAATGTCAATTAGTGTGATCGATGAGCAAGGAAATAACTTGGATAAGATAATCGAAGATCATGGGGCCGAAGATGTTGTGGTTTATTTTCAAGACAATATTACGAGTGTAAAAAATGAAATTAAACAAAAAAATAAAATTACCATTTTCCCTAATCCAACGAATGGTGAGTTTGTAGTGAGTATGAATTGGCCTTCTACGGCAGATTTGGGTTTAGATATTTATGATATGTATGGGAAAAAAGTGAAGCAATTGATACATGAATCAACGCTTGGCCAATTAACCGCCTTAGAGAAAAACTTATCGATAGAAGATGGCTTAACTGGTGTTTACTTTTTGGTAGTTCGAAAAGATGGGAAGATTTTTGGTCGGGAGCGGGTAGTGTTCTTTGGTGAGTAATCGATCAAGTAGAGGAATAGCGATTCTCTTCTTAAACAAGACTCAATCAATATTCTTTATTGGAAATTCAGGATTCAATATTTTTTATTAATGAAATGATTTTTAACTTATTTTAGTGTCCAGTATGATGACTACTTCTACTTTCACAAGATCAAATTCTATATTCAATTTTAATTTAACCTAATTTTATGGTAACCAAAATTGTTTTCTATATTTCGTTCAATAGCGGGTTTGTCTAATTCTATCCGCACACGAATTGAAGGTTTATGATTGATATTAAAATTAATTACTTGTAGTGTTATTTTATTTTCAATTTTTTTTTGTGGGGAAAAATTATTAAAATCGAAAATGGTTTCATCTGGTTCAAGCGCATAAAATTTTCGATCAGACCTTATTATTTTGAACTGTTTTGAATCAAATTCTAATATAGTTCTACCACTCTTAGCAATTAAATCCCCAGTGTTATAGCTAATAATCGAAAAATCATAAAACCCATTTTCATTTTTTTTTGAATACAGCCTTGAAATGTCGACTTGTAAATCGATAAACGAATCAATGGGTTCTAAACAAACTTCTATATTCTTAGTTATTCCAATGGTATCAAAATTGAATGATATTTCTTTTCTAACTGGCTCAAATTCAGCAAACTCTGACGGGATGATCTTGAAATTTCCAATACCTGGAAAAAGTTGGAAATTACCATTTAAGTCAACTTCAAATAAATTTTCCTCTTCTTCTTTTACATCTAAAAAGGTCAGATAGTAAGCATTGTAGTAATCATTGATAGGTATATTATCTAAGCTATCACAACCATTTTTGTTTTCATCAACTTTAACATTACCTGTAATTTTGTTTGAAACTATCCCTTTGTTTTTATACCAAGAACCCCCTAATACTATATCAAATAGGCTGTCATTATTGATCTTTACTATTTCAATATTACTAAGTTTAGGATTTTCTGCTATAGTTTGATTAAGTCCAAAAGTTCCATTGCCATCAATATTTTCTCTCCAGAATAAGTAGGAGCCCCCAGCTCCTATAAAATCTAGGTCATCATCTTGATCTAAATCAAAAAAAATCAGTTTATAAATATTGTATCCTAATCGTATTTCTTTTTCAAAGTTATTGGTGTTTTTCTTCCGTTTATATAAGTGTACGATTCCTTCGTTACTCTTCGTAATAAGATCGAGAAATCCATCTTTATTTATATCTAAAAATTCAAATGTATAAACCCATTTAGAATTACTTAGCTTGATTGGCTTAGAAAAGAGGCCATTTTTATTTTCAATAAGTACAACTGCTTTATATGACGGATATGACTTAGGAGAATAAAGTTGTAGTCCAATAATATCTTCATCTCCATCTCTATCAAAGTCTAGAAATTTGGCACTAGAAATATTGATACTATCTATTATAAAATCTATAGGTTTAGGTTTTATTTTTGAAATAGAAGAATTATTGGATAAGTTAAATTCTAGGTCCTTAGTTATCTCAAAATAAACTGTGTCCAATTTGCCAAATTTTGGTTCTGAAACGACTATTAAATTTTCTTGATTATCATTGCTATCTTTTATTAAGGCCAACTGCTTAAAATTCTTAACTTTAATCAATGGAGAAATCAAGTGAGGAGCAGAGAATTTCCCATTTCTATCAAGATTTTCTAACCACCCTAATCTACATTCAAATTGTTTTTTTACTCGGGAAAATAGGATTATGTCCAAATCGCCATCTTTGTCTAAATCTGTTGATAGTTGGTAGATTATCTGCGAAAAATCCTTATTAATAATTGAATCCATCAATAAATCATTGGAAGAAAGTGTTTTGTTTTTTTGATCAAAATCTTTGAAAAAATATTTTCGATCAAATTCTAGTTGGGCTATCAAAGGAGATGATAGCAAG
>JALZUU010000643.1 GCA_023300665.1 Saprospiraceae bacterium
CCAAATAGACTCAACTTCAAAAGCATAAAACACAAATCTAGAAAATAAGCCATCCTCTGCAGAAGGAATTAAACTCGTTACTTGACCAGGTGTTCCAGACAAAGCAACTGATAATTTTGGTTGTGGAATCTCTATAAAATCACTATTGGATTTTCGACTATAAGAAATAGCTTCATGGTGATATGCCTTTCTCAATAAGTCCGAATATCCGCCCCAATCTTGCTTTAAAACATTCCCCAAAGTATCTGCTTCTGACTCAAATAAAATTCCTGAATCTTCATTCTGTTTTAAATGTCTGATCAACATTGCGGAACTCGAGTTGGCCGGAATAAATAAAGTTTTAAAACCTCGTTCCTCTGGTGATTCTGGTTGCGCTTCAATTTTCCCTTTTCTATATTTTGTACTTTCTATCTCAAATCTCACCAAAGCTTTTCTATAATCCTGTTTTTCCTTTTTACTTACCTCTAATAATTCATCATGATAAGCAGATCCTAAACACTTCGCAAACTTCAACGCCCCTTTACCACTAGCGGCAGGAGCAATCACAAAAACAAATAGATTTGGAAAGCAAATATGACCATCATAAACTCCACTGACTCTTGGCAACAAGCCACTTAAAACTCCTAAAGCTCCCGTCAGAAAAACATCTCGTTCTCGTTCATCTTTTAAGACCTTAGAACCTTCTTTTAATAACATAGGTAACAAGTCATAAACCTTGTCTGGAATCACTGGAGGAGCTTCGCTAGGCAGTTCTACAGATGATTTATTACTTGAGTTTCCAGAAGGGTAGGGCTGCCAATTATAAGCACTTTTAATCGTTCGTTCAATTTCATTTTCATTAAAGTCAAACTCCTTTTTACTTTCTCCAATTGCTATCTCTAAAGGAATTCCAGCCTGACTACAAACAACTCCTAATTGATAGATATAATTATTGCGGTTACCTTCTTCGAATACCAATTTGGCATTCGTTTGTGTAACACAAATCGCAAAAGCTTGTACATAATTCATCTTGGAATTTGTCGAATCATCTGTAGTTCTTCGAGGAGTAATTCCCTCTTTTTTATTACCAGAGTTATTTAGATCTATATCATATTTCAATACCTTAAAAACAGTACTTTCTTCATTAAAATAAATAGATGGATCATAAGACATAAAACAAAGTCGAGTAATATCTTTTCCACTTTTGTCAACTTCTACCGCTAATTCTGTTTCATAAAAATTAGAGACCTGGCGATAAGCCTGACTATGCATTTTTATGCCAGAATCTACCTCTATAATAATTTTTAATCCTTGGCCACTCGGACTCCTAAAAGCAACTCTTGTAAAGTCAATCTTCTGTATTTTTAGAACTAATTCCGGTATAACCTCCAAACTCAATTTATCAATATCTAAAATTACAAATGGATTATATACTTTTAAAAAAGACAACTTTCGACCTCCTTCAAATAGCCCCGAAACCGTAAAAGCAACCAATCCTTTTTTTAACTTATTTGCCTGTTCTTTCTCACCAATATTGATCAAATTTTGAATCTCCAAAACTGACTCTTTATAATGATCTCCTTGAATACCATTGACAATTTGTGCTAAAGTTCGACTTCTAATTTCTTTCGTGAAATTTTTAAAAAGAGAGATGTCGTTCATGTTTCGAAGTTTATTAAATTAAAAAAATAATACCCATGAGATGTGTTGAGTTTCTATTTATTTATATTTGAAAAGGGTAGGGCCTCTAATCCAATATATGCTTCTTCATCGTAAGAAATCATACAAGTACAATCTGCTAGAATTCCACCACTTGAAAAATTCTTAATACCAGTGACTGCCTGATAATACCTAACCGCTAATTGGAAATTTGCTTGATGTTGTTTAGGCTTACCATCCGAACAAACCAATATCACTAATCCATTTTTCAAAGCATTTTCAAAGAAGGCGATAACATAAGGATCCTTCCTCAATATGAATTTTACAGACTGCATATCTTGATCATTCAGATAAGGAATTTCTAAAAATAAATTTCCAGAATAACTGACCATCTTCATCTGATCTTTTTTTAAAATAAAGTTACCAGATACCGAAAATCTTGGAACCACTCGTACCAATGAATCAAATTCTCCATCAGTATCTTTCCGATGAGAATTACGAAACTTCTCGATAATTCGTTTATATTTTCCTGTTTTAATTTGATTTAGAATATTATATAATGGCAGCATATTTTGTGGCTCATTATTGTAATTAAAAAGAGTTATAATGGTCATGATTGATGTTTTAAGATGAGATTCAAAAGCTTAATAATAGGCATAGTTTACCTGGGCATTGATGCGTATCAAAGCAAAAGAATCTAACTGCCAACTTTAAGAAGGCAGGAATTAAAAAGTATAATTAGAAAATTAACGGTGGAAGCTTATCCTTGGAATTTTAAACAACTTCAAGATTAAATAAAATTGCTTGGAGTAGCAAAAGGTTCTCGATGATGATCTTTTAGAAATTGGTCAATATCTGACATTCTATAATAAATCTTCTTCCCTGTTTTAGAAAATCCGATGATACCGTCATCTCTCCAAGTCTGTGCTGTTCTTGACGAAATACCCATGAGTTTGATGAAGGCATCATTGTCAATAAAGTGTTCAGATGGAGAAATAATGTTTTTAATTTTGGTTTTTATTTCCTTTAAATCTACTCTTATTTCTTCAAAATTCGTTTTAGATAAAAGAACTGTATCCATGATTAAAGTATTTTAGTGTAAAACAATAAAAATAACAGCAACAAAGTAAAATCAAATAATCCATTCAAACTATCTCAAAATAAAGATTGAGATAGTTTAAATCAATAAATTGGACCGTTAACACAAAAAAAAACGAAAAAATATTTTCATCAAGAAAAGTATCTCAACCTATCTCGCTAACCTCTCAAGTATATCTCATCCGTATCTCACTCGTGTCTCATATTTAAAATGGGTAATATTTGATTAATCTTTTTCCAAATTAAAATTAGTATCGAGTCCTTTTGCCTCGTTGGATCCATTCTTGATGTTATAATCACTTAGGTATCTACGCATAGAACTCTCTGTAAATAGTTCGCCTCCGACCTTAGAAAAGTTAGATACAATTAACCGTGAGTAATCACTTACAGATCCTTCAAAAACTAGATCACCATCCTTATTTTTTATCTCCTTCAACTGCTTAAAAATTTTTGCCAACTCTTTAGCAGATTCTTTAAAGGTAATGCTCTTTGATTTCTTTTCCTC
>JALZUU010000644.1 GCA_023300665.1 Saprospiraceae bacterium
AATATCAGTGAAGTTACCTGAAGCATTATAAGTGCTATTTCCAACGGAGAAGGTTTCACCGAAACAAACGAACTCGTCAAGATTGGTAATGATCTCTTGTTCAACTTCTAAAGTTAGATTTACGATACTATCACATCCGTTAAAGCTGGTTAAGATATCGGTGAAGTTACCAGAAGTGTTGTAAGTGCTATTCCCAACAGAGAAAGTTTCACCGAAGCAAACGAACTCGTCAAGGTTTGTAATGATCTCTTGTTCAATTTCTAAAGTTAGATTTACGATACTATCGCAACCACTAATGCTGGTTAGAATATCAGTGAAATTACCTGAAGTGTTGTAGGTATTAGTTCCAACAGTAAAAGATTCGCCGAAACAAACGAACTCGTCAAGGTTAGTAACGATTTCTTGTTCGACTTCTAAGGTTAAGTTTACAATACTATCGCAACCGCTAAGGCTAGTTAAGGTATCCGTAAAGTTCCCAGGTGTATTATAAACACTGGAGCCAATAGTAAAGGATTCTCCAAAACAAATTAATTCGTTAAGGTTAGTAGTAATTTCTTGTTCTACTTGTAGTGTTAAGTTTACAATACTATCGCAACCATTCAAGCTGGTTAATGTGTCGGTGAAATTTCCGGAAACGTTGTATACACTAGCACCGATAGTAAAAGATTCGCCGAAACAAACAGACTCGTCAAGGTTATTGATGATCTCCTGTTCGACTTGAAGTGTAAGATTAACGATACTATCACAACCACTAAGACTGGTTAGGATATCAGTGAAGTTTCCTGTTGTATTATAAATACTGGAACCAACGATAAAAGATTCTCCAAAACAAACGAACTCATCAAGGTTGGTAATTTTTTCTTGTTCTATTTGAAGAGAAAGGTTTACGATACTATCACAACCACTAAAACTGTTTAGGATATCGGTAAAATTTCCAGAGGTATTGTAGGTATTAGTTCCAACTGAAAATGTTTCGCCAAAGCAAATAGTTTCGTTGAGATTAGTTTGAATTTCGGGAATTACTGCTAAGGTAAGATTGATGATACTATCACATCCAGTAGGTGTGGGAAAAGAATTCACAAACATCCCCGAGGTGGTATAGATACTATCGCCAACCAAGATGGATTCATTGGCACAAATAGTGGTGTCAATGAAAAATTCAACTTGTGATAAAATATTTACTTGAATAGGATAGGTGTGACAATCACAAACTTCTAGAGGTGTGCTACTAACTCGATAAAATCCGGAAACTCGATCTCCTAATGGTATTATATACGAAAAGCTATCTGTAGAAACGGTACTCCAATTAATGAGATCGGTACTAAATTCCCAAACAATATTTTCGTTGAGACAATCTGTTATTATATCCCCTTCTAAAAATAAGGTGTCGTCTTCTAATTGGCAGAGATCGATTGGGCTGTCACTGTCGATGTAATAGGGGAGTTCAGGAAATTCTAATTCTTTAGGATTTGTAAATAATTCGCAACCTTCTCCGGTAAATATTACCAGCCGATAAGAGAAGATTCCTGGTCCAAGAGGTGTTAATGGAAGAAAATCAGTAGTTTCTCCTGGTATGTCTGTCCAGCCACTCGCTCCTAATTCTTGGGATTGCCATTGTAGTCCAATGATGGTTCCTGGAAATTGAGATAGATCTACAATTAGACTAGAGTCACAAGTAAATCTCTCAATAAAGGTAGTTGGTTCAACTCTGTCAAGAGAACTTTGATAATCTTCAATATTTATTAATAGCGTGCTATCGCAGCCATTAAAAGCTTCAAAAACTAGACTATAGTTTCCAGGTGTATAATAAATACCATTTACTTCTACTGAGTCAGTTGGACAAATAGTAGTGTCAATTATAGTAGAAGTAGATCCTATAAAATGATTAATCTCAACTGGTAAGCTTGTACAAAATTGACAGTCAGCTGGACTATTTCGACTATCAACTGATACCGTTACGGAAACCGATTCAAATACTGGTAAATTGATAAAAGGATCAGTTAGAGAGGCTACAATAGAAAATGAATTATCTGATGTGATTTCCCAGATATATTGGCAGTCTGAACTGGGAGGATTTAGTATAGACAACATAACCGTTTCATTATCACAAACTGATAAAGGCCCAGATGGAATGATTTCTAATAATGGAGAAGAGGTAATATGTACCGTGTCAGCGATGGTACAATCAACACCTTCTTTTACCCAAATAGTTAAGTCACTAGTAGGAGCAATGGTGATATTAGGTGTTGTTTCTCCTGTGCTCCATAGGTAAGTACTTATACCCGTAGCAGAGAAGTCTAGAAAATCTCCTTCACAATAGTTGGACTGCCCGACGATCATGGGTGTACCTGTACATTGAGCAGAAAGGGATACTTGAAGAAAGGTCACCAAGGTGATTAAAAGAATCTGCCAAATTAATGTAAGTCCTTTGTTCATAATTATTATTTTGTCAATCGATTTTTATAAAAATGGTATTCAATTATTGCAAAATTAATTACCTGTTTTTTAGCTAAATATTATTCTGTGGTAATGGTTTTAATTTCAGAAGCAGAGAAGGTTCCGTCCTTAAATCTAACGACTACTTTATACTGATAATTTATTTTTTGCAAAATTTCTTTATCAATAAATTCTATTGAATCTGTTTTTTGAGGAAATTTATATATTGTTTTGTAAGGGATGATTTTTCTTTGCTCCTCTCCACGAAAAATGGATATTTTCTTCACCTTGTTATTGTCAACATTCAAAACCCAATTTAAAATAATTTCTTGTTTTTCTTTTTGGTGTAAAAGATTTAAGTTTGAAATGAAATTCCGTTTTTTGTCATCTAAAGGTTGTAATGCCAAGGTGTCGGAAAAATTACTAAGTTGGTCATCATCAATAGCATGAATTCTATATTCATACATATGATTAAAGCTAACGGTAGTATCTAAAAAAGAAACGGTAGTTCCTCGAGTAGAGTCAATTACGATGGGGATCCAATCTAGGCTATCTTTAATTTTTCGCTCAAGAATATTTTCAGAAATATCATAACTTGAACTATTAGTCCATTCTAAAAAGAGTTGTCCTAATTGGGTTTTGTGTCTTTTGAAAACTGGTTTTACTGGAGGTGAAAGATCGGGAAGTTTGATAAAGACTGTTTCTGAAAAATCTGACTGATTTCCTCTAAAATCATAAGCTACCGTTTTGTAAAAACTTCTTTCACTAGCAAAATTAAGTCCAACAGTATCTTGATAAAAACTATCTCTAATTCCTCCATTACGAGTAAGGATTGTATAATCACCATTTTCGGTATTGGAATAATAGACATAATACCCCGATAGATCTGGCTCATCATTTTTAGACCATAAAATGGTTACAATTCCATTTGTATCACAGCTACCTTGAATTCCAGTTGGAGGACTAGGAGGAGTATTATCTTGGAGCTGTCCTAAAACTGAAATAGATGAAACTTCATGGCCATTTATATCGATAGCTTTTACTTTGTAGAAATTTACCTCATTTGGGTTGGTGTCAATAAAGGATAGTTCTCCATCAGGATAAACTTTACTGTTTTCAATTTTTTCATGTGGATTAGATCGTCCATCAGACTTGTATACTTCAAAATATTCAATTTGATCTAAATAAGCAGAATCAATAAACCAATCAATCTTAAAATTATTTTTATCATCTTCCCAAACATCCGTGATGATTGGTTCTACCTGAATAGGCGCAGGTTTAGGAGTACCCATTACTATATTTGAGGGAGGACCTAGGTCACCAAAATAGGAGAGACCACGAATTTGATAATGATAAGTGATATTGTTTGCTAGACTATCATCTTTAAAATAAATATACCGTGTATTTGGATCACCATAATTATCATCAACAAAAGGAATGAATGGTGTTTTATTTACTTGATAAAATTGCTTTCCACCATCCGATGACCTTTCAATAAAATAGGCAACATATTTTTTTTCAAAATCAATAAAGTTCCATCTTAAAGTGGCAATACTATCTTCTGTTTGGATAGTTAAAGAGTCGATCTTTGGTAAAGTGTTGATGGAGTATCCAGCAAGTTCTGCTATTATAGGTGTCTTTTGTTTAAAGGATTGACTATTGACATATTCTATTTTATATTGATAACGATATCCTCTTTTTAGATCTTTATCCATATAACCAAGCCCCATTGCCTTGGCTACCTCAAAATTAAAATTGGCATAAAGCATATTGAAAATAAAAATATTTTCTTCTTCTTTATTCTTAGCAAGGACGTTATTAATATTATTTAAATTAGTAATCGGACTCGCATACTCATAAGCTGCTCCATATGGGACTTCTGCATATGGATTGTTTTCTAGTAAAGGTTTCCAGTCAGATTTAGATAAGAATTTGAAAGTTCCTAATTCTTTTGTTTCTTTTAAATCACCATTATTGTAAGCTAATCGAATTAATTTATAACCAAACTTTTTTCCAATATTCCAACCTCTTGTACTATAAGGCTGCCATCTTACGGCAATAGAATCTCCGTAAGAATGACAAAAGGTAGCTACACTAATAGTATCCTGTGTTTGGGCAGAAAGATTGAAGAGTAGACCAAAGGTTAATAGAATTAATATTCTCATTGAAATAATTAGTTTTTTATAAAGGTTTGGTTAAAAGTTTGGTGTGGTGTGGACGAAGTTGGTTTATAATATCTTATCATAATAGGATAGGATCCAGGCTTGATATCAGTATATAAATTACGTTTTGTGAATAAATTTTGATTCCATCTACAAAAAGCATTTTGTTCTTCAGGAGCATAAATAAATTTCCTCAAAGTTGGGGACATTGCAGTAAGTTTATAGCCTGTGTAATTTACAAGAGCATCGTAGACAAAGTCGTCAGTTTTGCAGCATTCTTTTAATTGTTCTAATGTAATATTATTCAAACCACAATTTTCACTTGATCCTTGAAATTCACTATATTCTTGTATGTCAATCATCTCAAATGGTCCTAGTTCCGTCTCTTTTAAATAAGCGAAAACTGAATTTAATTCTTGATACATTATCATTCCTAATGCATAGTCAATTTCTATCTTTATGTTAGATAAATCTAAATTGTTATTAAAGGTGTGAATATTTTCTACTTTTGATTGATAGATTGAATCTTGAAGTAGAAAAATACCTTTGGCAGGCTCTCTATTATCAAAATATGTTACTCTATCAGTATCTAAATAATCAGTCATTCTTTCTCCATCACTAAATCCATAGATGTCCATGTTTGAGGTTTCTTGACGGGAGAATTTTCGGAAATTATTTGTAATCCATGAAGTAGAATTTAAATTTGCCTCAAAAATTATGGAAGGATCATTTTCATAAATTCCTTCGACTTCTTCAATGCCAAATGGTTCTGATAAATTGTTTATTTCAACTGAGTGAGGTTTACCATACTCATGGGTAAATCTTGGAGAATCAGGATGTGTAAGCTGAAGATTTGAAAATGCTGCTGCTATTATCTTATCTTCAAATCTATTATAATTACTCACCCTAAATGCCATTGTATGGAGAACTGTTTCATTTTCAAAGGGAGCAGGCAAACTAAATTCATCTAAATCAAAATCTTCCGAGTTTTCGAATTCAGAAAACTGATCATCTACGACCTTGACTATTTCAAGTTTGTATGACTTACCATTAGTTAGTCCTGATGCGATAGAAAAATTTAAGCGATTCATCTCAGAATTATAGGAACAATTCTTATAATTCACAGATGATGGATGAGTGGTGCTAATTTTGGCCTTTAAAGAATTTCCTTCAGGCAAATCTGCTAATAATTCTTCCTGCCCTTGAAGGAGCTGAATATATTGAGAAGAGTTATCAAATTTATATAAGTTAAATTGCCCATTTCCTGGCAGCGCAAAATCTATATTTTCATTATAAATTTCTGAAGGAAACTCACCTGTTTTAAAAATGTGAATTCGTTCTTCCGTTTCTACCAATTCTCCATTTTCTTTAAATAATTTTGCAATTAAAGTAAGGGTATATTCAGTATATGATTTCAATTGGTCTATTGGTCGGTATCGAAAAAATTGTCCAGAAATTTGTTCTTGATTAAAATTGATTTCATTTCCATCAGGATCCGTAATTTCGAAGCTTTCCATTTCAATTGTATAATATTCGTTTTCACTTGTATTTGGATTAGTGACAGCGAAATTTTCATTTAGTTCTTGTGCAAATACAACATCTACCTCAGTTGATACATCTATAGATTGATCATCATTTGAAGGTGTCATAAAGAGAACAATCTCTATTTCTTGTTCTAATTCTTGTGATCCTTGAACCTCGCATTCTTTTCCAAATTGGAAATGGACATTAAATTTTTTCTTAAAAGGACCAACCCGAACTCTTCCTGCAAGTGCTCCACGACCAAAAGTAGGGTTTGGTCCTTTAATTTGAATCGCAGCTGCTAATCCAAGCCCCAATACTTCATTCCCCATGAACTTTATACTACCATCAATATAGAGCCAAGCTTGTCCAGCTGCATACCAATTTTTAACTCCAATGGGTTTAGGAGATCCAGAATTGAGGCAGTTTACATCCTTAAATTTATTGAGCATGATATCAAACCCAGCCCCAAAACTCAAATGTGCTGAGAATCCTAAAAATCTGGGAGTATCAAGATTGGCGGCAAAGCTTACACCAAAGGCAAAGCCTGTTCCTGCAGTACGTGTTGTTTCATTTTGTAAGAGATTACTCATCCTTGTTAAACTTCTTACCTCTGCTGGAAGACCTGGGAAAGCTGGTATATTTTTCCCAATATCAAAATAAGTTTCTAAATTAATGGATCCCAATTTCCACAAATCAATTTCTAATCCTAATCTACTTTCAGGTTCTCCTACATTTAGAAACCAATAATCTTTAGAAAACTGCATTTCTAAACCTCCAGCATATCCTAGATCATCACTACATCTATCAACATAACTCTTAAATCGTGCTGGTGGGTTAGAATTATTACCTCCTAAAGGGCCAACTTTAACAAAAGCATGAGCAGAAGCATAAAAGCCTTTATGACTTCTTTCACTACTTGTTTCAAAAACGAATTCCATTTCAATGGCTAAGCTTACTCCAGAACAAGCTGGACCTTCAGGACTGATATCTGTCATGGCATTCATAATTCCATTTAACTTAATGAAATTAAGTCCACCATTGTCGTTTATTTCCATACTTACTCCAATATTAGTATTAAAAGCTTGAGGCCTAGGGATGGCACCTAGAATAACATTTATGTTAATGCCAAGGAAAACAGAGGGATCCGGTCTGTATTTTGCACCAGAAAGGTTTCTTCCTATGAAGCTACTGATATAAGTAGTGTAATTGGATACTACTGCGGGGTTGGGAGGAGAAAATTCTGGAACATTTGTAAAGTTAGAACTTAAATCCTCTTGTTTCATTCGATAATAAACCCCACCACCAATACCATGTAATGCGATAGGGCCTATTGGAATTCCATTGTCAAAATACGCCAAAACATCGACCATGAAATACCTAAATTTTTGGTTTTCTGAATTTGTGGTGGTTCCAAATAATGCCATTGCCTTAATTCCAGTACCGCTGCCGTCGTCCTTTTTGTTAAATCCTTTTATCTTAAGAGAAACATCCCCTTGAAATCCACTACCATAGCCTAGTTGACCATTTGCAGATTCACTATCTAGGTTTTTAAAAAATACGACCTGGCCATCTATTTTAAAAGCCCCTACATCAGCTTCTACCTTTATCATCTCTAGATTAACCTCTTTAAATTTCCACTTTTGAGAGGTTGGCGTATCTTCAATGTTTGCAGTAACACGTACTACTGTCGCACCACTAATGTGCACATTATCTCCTGCAGCAAGATTGATATCAGCTCCAACAATTAATTCAGGATCCATCGTTTGAGGATTCTTTTCAACTTTGAGAAGGTTGATATTTAGGCCAAATCCTGCAAAGCTCGCTACTGAGATAGTATCTCTTAAGATCCAATTTCCAGTTGCTAATAAAAAAGGACTCTTTGAAGAGATATTCAAACCCGTTACTTCAACCAACGGTACCGCTAAATTTTTATCATCCTCACCCGCATTTTCGCTCTCCTCTTTTGTTTCAAAATCAACATTTAGATTTGCGGCTAAAAAAATCTTTTTGTTCTCATAACCGATAGTAAAAACAGAAGTATTCTCAATTCTTATTTGACCTTTAAACATTTTGAGAGGCAGAACTTTATCTGTAGGAAGGTTACCAGAAATTAAATATCTTTTTTCTACAAAATCAAAGCTTCCAGCATAGTTGATTAGTTGGGTTGTATCAGTTGGTGGCGCATCATCTGGATAAGTCATAGGCATTCCTAGATGTCCTGCAAAATCAAGAGATTCAAAAGTATTGGTCAGGATACTGACGCTTAAGTAGTCAATCGAGAAGGCCCATTTATTGATTTGGCGATTGTCTGATAATGGTATAATATTTTCTGCAGTTATCTGACCAGTAAAACCCGCTTCATCAATGATAATCTCAGTCCCGCTGATAGAGAATGATTTTGGTTCTTGTCCTTCGACTTGTGCAATAGAATCACGCCATTCTACACTAATTTCTTTTATATAGACCCCTTGCCAATTATCAATATGGGCCAACGTCTCAGTAGGATCATAATTACCAACAGGAAATTCTAAACTCTGACGATGATCTAGTGTACTAAAATCAAAGACAGCCGAATTAATGGTCCAAATTAGTTTATCATTTTGAACATGATAAAATGGCTGATCGAAACTTATTTCGCTAATAATATCACTTAATCCATTAGAAGTGGCAGTAAAAAAGTTTCCGTTGACCAAATTATTTGTGTCGGGTTTTTCAGGGTCTTCATCTGCCGGTAAGATGATGTCTCGACTGATAGCCAAATTGGCATCTATACTAATGGTCTCTAGGCCGTCGCAAGAAAATTCAGCATAAGTTCCCATACCGGTCTTAAATTCATTTTTTTCTTCATCTACCATCGCAGATTTAAGACGGATGGTCGCTTTTTCTTCAAGCACAGGCAGCGTAAAATCTCCTAAAAGTCCTAAGGAAACAACTCCAGAAATACCACCCAGTCGAGAAAATTTGACATCGGGCGCAGCAAGATAAATAGGATCTTGAAGATTTGGTGCTGTTACCCTTACAAATATTTCTAGACTAGCATAGGCCGGAAACAAATAGATATTTCCTATTCCAATAACAACTTCTGTGTTGTCATCCAACTTTTTTTTCATGGCTACTGGAAGACTCTTTAAATCTTTTCCAGTAAATTGGGTTACAAAGTTTCCTACAGCTATGGCTGAATCAAGTACACTTCTTGCTTTGCCAACAAAAACTAGAGCCGAATCAATCATAGCAGCTTTTAATTTAGGACCTCCCCCCGAAAATACTTGATTAAGATTGCTATAATCGCCTTCCAACCAATCGTCGATTTGATCTTTAGATGGATTTGCGATGCTGAAATTTACAGCGGATTCCGTTTGTGGAACCATTGATTTTATTTTGAACTTGTTGGATTCCACAAAATCTAACGTCTTTATGGGCAGTGGAGCGAGGAGTGAGCTACGCTGGGAAGAAGTATCTATTTCTATCCCATTAGCTAAAAGCTGGGTAGAAAACAGAGAAACTAGTATAATAAAGATACAGATGGGGAGTTTTCCCAGCAAAGAAAGTTTCATTTTTAAGCTTTTTAAATTTTAAGCTTTGGGGGCTTAGTATGTTTGTTTATCTATAGTATAGTCCTTCTGGTGAGTGGTAATCCAGTCCCTAACAGTAGTTAAAGCTTTGGAGTAACTATCGACGTCTAAGTCACCCCACTTATCTAATCCTACTGGAAAATCAATGATCCCAGGTGCGACCGCTTCCATGATTCTAAAAGCACAATTGATATTTCCTGCTCCTTCGGCATCTGCTGGGTGACAATTCCGCTCATCTAAAAGGATTTGATCTAATAGCCAATCATAGATTATTCGTTCTTTGGTATAAGCTAAAAGCGGTAACACTTCATATACAAAAGGATCATTGATGGATAATTTTTCAATGTTTTTTCGCAGTGTATTCGCTTTTGAGAGATTTCCAGCTCGAACCAATGCTATTTTTATTTTTTGTAATAAAGGCTTATTCTTCTTATGTTTCTCTAATAAAACAAGTAGTGTGCTTTCTAACTGTAAAAAACCACATAGAAATATTAGTGCCTCAGAAGGTGCTTTGTCCATATCTAAATAAGAACCAATTTGTTTTTTATTAGAATCCGAATAATCATTGAGATCAAATTTCTGTAAATCTCTTAGAATCTTTATTCTTTGAATTGGTGTAGCATCTGATAGTTGGGCAAGAAGTTGGTCAACGGTAATACTATCTTTAGTGAGATGTTTTTGAACAATTTCTAGAGATGTTTTTTTGAAAGTAGAAGCTTTAAGAAAAAGCGGAAGGCTAGATAACAATACTATTGTCAATAAAAAATATAATCTATAATGACAAGTTTTCATCGCAGTATTTTTTGTTTGTTTTCTCACTGTAAATATAATAACAAAAAAGGTATAAATTAAGTAGTTGGTCAACTTTTTTATAAAAAACAGATAATAAGGTATATATCTTATTTTGTTTTGTTATATGTTTTGAATTTATGACTTAAATAAAGGGGTTTTTAACATTAAAAACTAAATTAAGCGTCTATTCTGATCTGATTGAACGAATGAAAAGATTAGAATTTTTATACAGATCGGAAGAGCA
>JALZUU010000645.1 GCA_023300665.1 Saprospiraceae bacterium
TTTGATGCGGTAAATAATGGGGATGTAAAATTCTTTCCAGAGCATTTTAAAAACATGTACAACAACTGGGTTAAAGAAGAAAATGTAAGAGATTGGTGTATTTCTCGACAACTATGGTGGGGACAAAGAATTCCTGCTTATTATGTTGGCGATGAAATCATCGTAGCATCTACACCTGAAGAAGCACTAAAACAAGCAAAAGAGGTAACCGGAAATAAAGACTTGACCGCTAGTGATTTACGTCAAGATGAAGATGTATTAGATACCTGGTTTTCTAGTTGGCTATGGCCGATGTCGGTTTTTGATGGTTTTGAAAACCCAGAAGAACTTGCATACTATTATCCGACCAATGTATTGGTAACGGGCTGGGATATTATTTTCCTATGGGTAGCGCGAATGATCATGGCGGGCTACGAGTATTCTGAAGCTTTGCTTGGTGCTGATCACGTTAAGAAGCATGGTAAATTTCCTTTTGCCGATGTTTATTTTACTGGAATGGTACGAGATGACAAACGGCGAAAGATGTCTAAATCTTTGGGGAATTCTCCAGAAGCATTGGAGCTAATTGAGCGATATGGAGCAGATGGGGTTCGATTTGGAATGTTGTCGAGTGGTGCGGCAGGTAATGATATTATTTTTGATGCTCCCCATGATGAAAAAACCAAAAAGACGTTAAGTGAAAGTGCGAAATGTCAGCAGGGTAAAAATTTCTGTAATAAGATGTGGAATGGTCTCAAGATGCTTCGTGGTCTTGAAATTACCTCAGAAAAACAGTCAGATGAGATTGAAAAAATCAATCAACTGGCCATGAAATGGATCGAGGAAAAATATGAAGAAACACTAACACAATTGGAACGGCAATATAAGACGTATCGTTTGTCAGATTCATTGATGACTTTGTATAATTTTATTTGGAACGATTTCTTTAGTGAATATTTAGAATTGATCAAACCGGCTTATGCTAAAAATGTGGATGGCGAAAATAAACAATTGCCATTGTCGCAGACTGCTTATGATCATGCGATTGATATGTATGAAAAAATCATGACGGTTCTTCATCCGTTTATGCCTTTTATTACCGAAGAAATTTGGCACCAACTCCGTGAAAGAAAAGCAGGCGAAGATTGTATCGTAAGTACCTATCCAACTGCCAAAGCTTTTGATAATACTTTGATTAAAAAAGTAGATGCTGCAGTTGCGGTGATTTCTAAAGTTCGTTCTTATCGAAGTGAGCGTGGAATTAAAGCGCATTTGCCCTTGAAATTATTTATAAAAAATACAGAAGGTGCGCAAGCACTTTTAGCACAAGCGGGTCTAAAAGAAGCAATTGCTAAACGTGCAGCCATCGAAGAATTTACGGTAACAGACTCAGTGGATATTCCAGATACTGTTTCCTTTGTTATTGGTACAGAGCAGTTCTTTTTAGAACTACCAGCTACTTCCATTGATACCGCTGCTGAAGTAGAAAAAGCAAAAGCGGAATTAACTCGACTAACTGGAATGGAAAAAGGATTGATGAAAAAACTAGGAAACGAACGCTTTGTCAATAATGCACCTCCGCAAGTAGTCGCTTTAGAAAAGAAAAAACTAGCAGATACACAAGCCAAAATGGAAATCGCAAAAGAGGTGATTCGAAAACTAGGGTAGGGTTAATTATTTAGATAATGAATAATTTTTTAAGGAAGAATTAATAATGCCCTCGATCGTGTTTAGCGATTTGTAGTTTTTCCTTTTTAAGAATATAGTTTGAGACGCAGAGATTCCTATTAAAGATTCTCTGCGTCTTTATTAGAAAATACAAGATAAAAGAACTAAGTGTTAAAGCGTTTCTATGTGATAAAATGAAAAAGAGATGTTCGGTGAAATAAAAAACACACGATAAAGGATATACACGTTACACGCTAGAAGTTCTCTGCGTCTCCCGCAAGGCGGGACAGGTCTTGCGAGAAAAACCAATAAAACTAGCTATCCAAAACACCAACTCAAAATATTTAAATAAACCTCCCAACTCAAAAAAATGAAAAAATTCCTAAAATGGTTTGTCATCCTGTTGGTTGTATTAATGGCAATATTAGCAATCGTAGGATTCTTTTTAAATGAGCCAAAGCCAAAAGGAAAGCCTTCCAAATTAGCCGATGAAATAACTGAATTGATGATGGCCGCCGTCGATAAAGCAGCTTGGGATACTACGGCCATCATTAGTTGGGACTTCGCCGGAAGACAGCAATATCTTTGGGATAAAGAAAGAAATATTGTCAAAGTGATGTGGGGAGAGAACGAGGTTTATTTAGATACAAAGACGGTAACGGGAAGAGCCTTTTCAAATGGGAAAGAGGTGACTACAAATAGTCTTATACAACAGGCATGGAAACATTTCTGTAATGATTCTTTTTGGTTGAATGCGGTCGTCAAAGCTTTTGATCCAGGCACTACTCGAAGTTTGGCAAAACCTAAAAAAGGACAAGGTGGAATAATGGTTGAGTATGCTTCGGGAGGGGTAACACCAGGAGATGCCTATCTTTGGATTGTAGATGAAAATGCTCTTCCAGTAAGTTATAAAATGTGGGTGAGTATGCTCCCGATTGGTGGAGTAGAATTTACTTGGGAAAATTGGATTACTCTTGATACCGGAGCGAAGATCGCGACCTTGCATA
>JALZUU010000646.1 GCA_023300665.1 Saprospiraceae bacterium
TAGATTTTAAGACCTCTACCAAGAACTGTTCATTCCAGGCAGCCCTCTTTCGTACCTTTTTAAGGCTATCTTTATTTTTATGTTTCAATAATAACTGCAAGGCCATTTTTCTTAATGTTGACATATTTTCTGGAGCATTATCCATTTGGACTCTCTGTAAATCTTCATGAAATACCACATCTAAATACCAATGTAATTGGTTTTCTATGCTCCAATGATTTCTAGTGCAAATACCAAAATAGGCGGCTCCTTCTTTTTTACTACTTACATAAAATCGCGTTGCAGTACTTGTCTTTTCTGGTTCATTTTTAAACGTTCGTTCACACTCAACCATCACAAGTCGCTCACAGTTAGGCCAATTTGATAACTCATCAATAAATCGCAAATCATCACAAACGTACGTAGTTCGCGTTTCTATTCGTCCTCCTACATAATCTGTCTGTGTGTCCTTTTCAAAGTCAATTTTTCGACGACCAATCATCCAATCATGAACTTCTTCATATATTCCCTTTTGATTTTTTTTCAGAGCCAGTAAATAGTCTGCTTCATTTTCCCGAATTAAACCTGCTATCTTGCTATGGCAGCCCATCGCATCAATACTTATTATAGCTCCTTTTACATCTAGACTTTTTATTAAGTCGGGAATAGCTGTTTTCTCATTACTCTTCTTAGCTACTTTTGACTGACCTAAACTTAAACAATATTCACTTACCCAAGCACTTACCAAACACAACGCTGCCGTTTTCTTACCTCGTTTTCCTGTGGCTCGTAATACCTTGCCATCTATATTTACCTGATAATGCTCAAGATTTTCAATGATCTCTTTTGACCACTTTAGTAGACAAGATTCAAATGCTTTTTTGTCCAGATACCGAAACACCCGATTGAACGTGTCATGGGATGGAATACCATTTGGCAAATCTAGAAATTGTTTCAAAAAAATTTTCTTCTGACGACCGTATTCCGCAATCTCTTCAAAATCTTCCGCTCCACTCAAAACACCGCATAAACTAATTACTAATATTTCACTTAAAATGTGATCCGTTCTGCCTTTTACTCGAAAATCTGGTACTTCTTTAAATATTTCTTTTAATTTCATCTAGCAAAACTAATCGCTTTTTAACTTTCTTCGTATTTTGATGCAATCAACCTATTTCTTCTTTGACATTCCATTTTTCATAATTTTTGTATAACGTAAGTTTGTTTGTTTTAGGATTTAGAGACCACTTTCCAGAGTAGTACTTTTTCCAAGGCTGTTTATGAAAAGGAAAAATATTAGGTGCAAATAAATCAATTCGATATTTGCCATTATTTTTAAAAATTAATAAAGCAGAATCTAATCTTGCAGGTGTGTTGTCAGGGTGATTTAAAAATGTACTATCTGATGTCATCCACTTTCCGACTATTTGAGCATCACAATGAACACTAAATAACAGAATACAATGTACATAGAATAATTTAGTAAGAATTGTTTTTATTAACTCTAATGGATTGGCTGTACCCATCGTAGGCTGCCGATAGGTGACTATGATTGTGGTCAGAACTTGTGTGTATAAATTTATTTTCACTATAAAGTGATTTTTTATTGACAATAATGAACTTTTTTTAACTATAAAGTGTATTAGTAGTGTAAGTTTACTATTTTTGACGAAATTTGTTGGCTCAATGGCAAGTAATGATGATGTAGAAGAGTTTTTGAGAGACTTTAAGATTAAAATGAAAGTTTGGGATGTAGTTTTTACTAATAGGCATAAAAATACCCAAACTTTATCTGATCTTGAAATCACCCCCATTTATAGGAAAACAATCCTTGAGGAGTTGGAGAGTTTAGATTATTCCCAAGGCCCTTTGGAAGATAATATGATCGTTGAAGCTGACATGTGGGTTTTCGGAAAATTAATTAAAGGACAAGAAGTTTATATTAAGATAACCTTAGGGAAGGCCAATCTAAGTGTTGTTTGTATTTCTTTTCATTTAGCCGAACACTCAATGAATTATCCACTAAAATGACAATTATGAAAAGTCCGATTACAGGTAAAGAAATGACTCTGAAAAGAGAAAATGTTTCTCTTACCTTTAGAAAAGAAGAGTTTACAATTTACAGTCATTTTTTTAACTGTAATGAATCCGGAGAGCAATTTACTTCAACTGAAATAGATGAGTTGAATTTAATTCAAGTACACAATCAGTATCGAGATAAACATAATCTTCCTTTTCCTATTGAAATAAAAGAAATTAGAAAAAAGTATGATTTATCTGCATCGAAAATGGCTGAAATCTTAGGCTTTGGAACAAATAGCTATAGGAATTATGAAAATGGTGAGGTGCCATCAAATTCAAATGGTCGACTAATTCAAATGGTTAGTGATCCACGTAAGTTTAGAGACGTTGTTGACTTATGTGACACTTTAGCGTTAGATGAAACATCTAATCTTATGACTAAAATAAATGATTTGATTTATGACTTAAAAAAGAATGTATTTTCAATAAAAATGGAAGATTATCTACTTGGAAGTAGACTTCCTGATTCTTTAAGCGGATATGTTAAACCTAATTTTTTCAAATTGACAGAAATGGTTAAATATTTTGCAGAAAGACTTGAACCTTGGAAGACTGTATTAAATAAACTTTTGTTTTATTCTGACTTCCTTGCATACAGAGCTAATTGTTATTCAATGAGTGGAGTTCGTTATAGAGCTATTAAAATGGGTCCTGTACCAAATAACTATAATAGCATTTATGAATTTATGTCAAATAAAAATCTAATTGATATTACAAACATTGCCTTTTCTGAAAACGTATTTGGATTTCGGTTTAGCAAGGCTGAAAATGTAGACTTTAATAGTAAAATATTTTCTCAATTAGAACTTGATATTTTGGAAAAAGTTAGTTCAAGTTTTATGAAAATGAATACAAGTCAAGTGATTGAGTTTAGTCATAATGAAAAAGCATGGATTGAAAATCAAAGTGAAAAAAAATTAATTGACTACAGATATGCTTTTGCAATAGACCAGATATAAAAAAAACCGAAAATCAAAGGAATGAATTTTCGGTCAGGAAAGAATTTTTAGCCGCTTTCTTTCTCCTGCGAAGATAACATTTTTTTGTTATCTAATTCCTTGGGCTAAAAAAGTGTACGCCTCAGTATGAAATTGTATGCTTAGTTAAAAATGACATATTATGGCAAAGAATAAGCCTTATGGAGATGGTGCAAGAAAAGGTGCTGTCAAAAACCGCAGTCAAGTTTTAAATCCAAAAACCAAACTCTATGTAAAAAGAGGTCCAGATGGTAGATTTATGGATGTAAAAACTTCTGGTGGTAAATTTAAAGGAGTAACAACTGAAAAGTAATTACTACCACTAAATTATAGAGGTTGTGAAGTATCATGACCTCTTTTTATTTCTGCAAAACTGTTTAGTAGTTGAAATGTTCCCAAACTAAAAACCCCAAACGGCAACTACCATTTGGGGTTTTTAATTTTCCATGAATTAAAGAAGCGGTCGATCAGTATTCGTCTTCGTTAAAGAAGAAATCATCCTTTCGAGGATAATCGAGCCAAATGTCTTCTATTCCGTCGTAAATTTCTCCCTCATCTTCAATTTGTTGAAGGTTTTCAATAACCTCTAAAGGTGCGCCAGAACGGATTGCGTAGTCAAGTAATTCGTCCCGCGTCGCAGGCCAAGGTGCATCTTCTAAATTGGAAGCTAACTCTAATGTCCAATACATAAATTAAAATTAAATATGTTGTAAAAGTATCGTCGAAATTTCGAGAATGATAATAAGTCTTATTTAAGACTCTTATGTAAATATCCCGTATTTTCGGCAAATGTAAAAAAAAATAGGCAAATGATCTAATCAAAAATGATACACGAATTGCCTTGTATAATGCTCTTTTAAGATTTTTTGTGGAAATAAGCAAGAATTGAAGATGATTTTCTCTTTTTTTTCATTAAAATCTAGAATTTTTGTGATTTTTCTGGTCTTATCTTAAAAAATTGTCCTAAAAGCAGGACTTTTCTTCTAGCGGACATTATTATTCGAATTTAATCTACCTTTTACACGCAACTATCTACCTTTTTATCGTTTTAATAAAGTCAACATATATACTACTGGACATTTGTGGGTTTGGTGCTACTCTTTCAGAAGGCTGGGAGGCCGCAATTGGAAGAAATGTTTTGTAATATAGTCAACCTACTTTCTGCTGAGTTAGTCGTATGAAATTTAAATTTTTACTTCTTTTTTGCTGTTTACTGTTTTTCGGGTTTCAGGTAACTGGACAAGAGGGAGGACTGTCTAATTTACGCACTCAATTACTTTCCTTAACCTCCCATCAGACCATTTATCCCCTCGACTCCCTTACGGTGATTCCTAGCTCCCTCACCGTAAAAAACTATCCACTTGGAACGGCAATGGATGCCAAGTATTTTGAAGTAGTAAAAAACCAGCTCCATCTTAAAGATACGACCTTTCTAAACCAGCAAGCCAAAACAGTTACCGTAACTTATCGGGTTTTACCTTATGATTTATATAAGCCGTTTGTGCGCCTTGATACGACCAAAATAGGAATAAAGAGCAATAGCGATTATATCGGATTTACCATCAATCCTTACCAAGAAGAAGATGAAATTATCAAGTTTAAAGGATTGGATTACAACGGTAGTTTTGCGCGTGGTATTTCTTTTGGAAATAGTCAGAATTTAGTACTCAATTCTAGTTTTAATTTACAATTAGCGGGTGAGCTTGGAGATGATATCGAAATATTGGCCGCCATCACAGATAATAATATTCCCCTCCAACCAGAAGGTAATACCCAGCAACTTCAAGAATTTGATAAAATATTTATTCAGTTAAAAAAGAAAGAAAATATCTTGATTGCTGGTGATTATGAATTGAATCGGCCCGATAGTTATTTTATGAACTATTATAAAAAACTACAAGGAGCAACGTTTCGTAATGTGCAAAGTCCTTTTAAAGATGCTACATTACGTTCTAGAGCGAGTGTTGCGGTAGCTAGAGGTAGATTTGCGCGTAATAACCTTGCCAGCGAAGAAGGCAATCAAGGTCCTTATCGGTTACAAGGTAATCAAGGGGAACAATTTATCATCGCATTAGCAGGTACTGAAAAAGTTTTTTTTGATGGTAAATTGTTAACACGTGGATTAGAAGAAGATTATGTGATCGATTATAATCGTGCAGATATTATTTTTACCAATAAAATTCTGATTACTAAAGATAGCCGAATTATTGTAGAATTTGAATATTCTGATCAACAGTTTTTACGTTCTATGTATGCTTTTGATACGGAGTTGAGATATAAAAAATGGCGACTACATTTCAATGCTTTTTCTGAACAAGACAGTCGTAATTCTACCGGACTCCAAGAACTCGATTCTTTGCAACAGATAGTATTGAATTCGGTGGGAGATAACATAGAAGATGCCTTTGCGCCTTCCCAACAATTGATTGAAGAATTTAACGAATTTCGGATTCAGTACGAAATGATTGATACCCAAGTTTTAATCAATAATAGTTTTGTTAATTTTGAAATACTACAGTTTAGTACCGACCCAGATAGTGCCATGTATACCGCTACTTTTACCGAGGTAGGTGCTGGACAAGGAAATTATTTATTAGATCCCAATACCTCTCAAAATGGTAGAGTCTTCGTTTGGGTCGCACCAGATGCGAATGGAAATGCTTTAGGAGATTACCAGCCAATTATTCGATTAATAGCACCCACACAAAGACAAATGTATAGTTTTGGAGCAGACTATGAGCTAAATAAAAATGGCCGTATTCAAACAGAAGTTGCTTTAAGTCGCAACGATATTAATCGGTTTTCAGATATCGGAGATGAGGACGATGCTGGAGTAGCAGCTTTTGCGAGTTACCAACAATTATTCCCTTTAAAAAAGAAATGGAACTTAGCTACAAAAGTAGATTATGAGTTTACACAAAAACAATTTCAAGCTCTAAATCCTTACCGAAAAGCAGAGTTTACCCGAGACTGGAATCTGGCTAATAATCGCAATGAAATTTTAAATGTAGCACTAGAAAATGAGCATATCGCTCGCGCAGAAGTTTCGTTGGTAAAAAATAATTTGGGTAAATTAACTTACGAGTTTAGTAGTTTTTTAAGAGGAGATATTTATACAGGACAAAAACACTTTACACAGCTAAAAGTCGATCGAAATAATTGGAAAGTTGATGGCCAAATAAATTGGTTGCAAGTAGATAGCGACCGAGAAGATAGCCGATTTTTAAGACCCAAGTTAGATATAGCCAAAACTTTTCCTAAGCTAGGAGGTCTTACCTTAGGTGCTTATGGGGAACAGGAAAAAAATGAACGATTTTCGGGGGGAGCCGATACCTTAAGTGCGGTTAGTTTTCAATATGATCTTTATCGTTTTTATCTAAAGACACCGGAAGAAAAACGGTTTACATTTGGAACCAATTACACCCAGCGATATGATTATGCCCCAACAGGAAAAAGCTTTAGTCAAAATACGGTAGCGGACGAATTTAATGTCAACGGAAGTTGGACCGAAGGAAAGGTTTCTCGTTTAAGTTGGAATTTCACTTATCGTAAATTAAGTATTACCGATGATCAACTCACTACACAAATTCCACAGAATGCTTCACTAGGTAGACTAGATCATCGACTGACGCTTTGGAAAGGAGCGGTACGGTCTACGACCAACTATGAAATTGGTTCAGGACAAGAACCGCGAATTGCCTTTAACTATCTGCCCGTTAATCCAGGTGATGGTATTTTCTTTTGGGATGAAACCTTGGATTTTAATGGAGATGGTGTTCCACAAGTAAATGAAATTCGAGAAGAGGCTTTTGCCGGCGAAGGGAATATTATTCGAGTAACACTTTTTACTAATGAGTTTATCCGAACGAATAATGTCACCTTTAATGAAAGTTTTCAAACCAATCTAAAACGAGTATTTAGAGCTAAAAAAGGATTAAAAAAATGGTTAGGTAAATTGTCTACTCAATCTACGGTTCGGGTGGTTCGTCGAACCCGAGAAGCGGAAGGCGTATCGGCCTTCAACCCATTTCAAAATAATATACCGGATACTGCCTTAGTTGCGGTAAATTCAAATGTTCGAAATATCTTGTTTTTTAATCGAGGAGATCAAAAATATGATTTGCAAATAGGCCAGACTACGGCACGTAATAGAATTGTCCTTACTAGTGGATTTCAGACGCGCCGCAATGACGAACAATTCTTTCGTAGTCGATGGAATATCAAAAAAACGATCAGTACACAATTTGAAATAGCTACCGGACTAACACTAAGCGATAGTGAGTTTTTTGAAAATCAAGATTATCTCATCAATTTTTTTAGAATTCGCCCTCAATTAACCTTGCAACCCTCCAATAATTTTAGGACCATTCTTTCTTATGAATTTAGAGATAGTAAGAACGATTCAGCTGCCGAAGAACAAGCAATTAAACACGATTTTTCTCTTGAAACAACTTTTAACCAAAATACGGCAACTTCTATCCGGTCTCGGTTGTCTTTTGTTAATGTACGGTTTGATGGAGAACGCAATACACCACTAGAATTTGCTATTCTCGAAACATTAAAAGACGGTAAAAACTACCTTTGGTCATTATCATTAGATCGTCGTCTATCTAAAAATATTTTGATGAGCATCAGCTATGAAGGTAGAAAAACAGGGATCGCTAATACCGTCCATATTGGTCGTGCACAAGTCCGAGCGACTTTTTAAACCCTGATTCGTATAATTTATAGATACTTTTTGAACCAAGAACCAATAAGAGACGACAAATAAGGATTTTTCTATTTTGATTAAGAGGATCCTTTATTATCTTTGTTGTCTAGGTTATTGGCAAATATTTATTCTTCATTTCTTAATAACCAACGAAGTTTATTTTTAATAAAAAACCATCACTATGCGCGTATTTCTATCATTGAGCTTCCTTTTTTTCCTAAGTCTTACCATTAATGGGCAGTCTTATTGGAAATCTATTGACCAAGAAGCATTACCAGAACAAGGAACACCAGATATCGTTCCAAACCATTATGCGGTATTTGACTTAGATTTTAATCGCTTTAAAGAGGTATTAGTGAATACCCCTGAAGAAGATTTAACCAATGCTGCTGCAGTAGGCAATATTATTTCATTGCCCTTGCCTGACGGTCAAACTGGTCGTTTTAAAATTTGGGAAACCAGCATCTTCCATCCTAATATGTCTGCTCGTTATCCTCAATTAAAATCTTATCGAGGTATTGGAATAGATGATATTGGAACAGCAGTTCGAATGGCTGTGTCTCCTAAGGGAGTACATTTGGCATTTCATACGCCAACAGGAGATATTTATGTTGATCCATATACCAATGGAGAGACTGGACGATATATCAGTTATTATACCCGAGATCATCTCTCGAATAGTCAACCTGCATCTTGTGGATTTAAAGATACAGAAGCGCCACTTAATGACCCAGGTTACGGACATGTTGATGGAGAACCACAAGCAAACCTTAATACTGCTGGAGGTCCTGTAGAAATGAGAGAATTTCGAGTAGCATTGAGTTGTTCTGGAGAGTTTGCGCAAGGTCATGGAGGAACAGTCGAGAGTGTATTAGCCGATTACCAAATTGCCATGAATCGCCTAAACTTAATATATGAGCAAACGATGGCGACCCGTTTTACACTAATCGATGGTTTAGAAGCTGTACTTTACTTAGACCCAGCTACGGATCCTTTTGCTACTGGAACGGTGGGTACTTCTATGTTGGGTGAGAATGCACTCAATCTAAACTTGGTGATAGGAGAAGATAATTTTGACTTAGGTCATGTTTTTACAGGAGGATGTTCTGATGTAGGTGGAGTGGTGAGTGGACGAGTTTGTGGCGAATTTAAAGGAGCAGGAGTAACTTGTCATGGTAGCCCTAACATTATTGCTATTGTTGCGAATATTATGGCCCACGAAATTGGTCATCAATTATCTGCAGGGCATACTTGGAATGGTTGTCCCCCTTCTGTTGATCAATATGCTTCTGGTTCTGCTTGGGAACCAGGGAGTGGTACCACCATCATGTCTTATGCGGGTACCTGTGGTATGGACAATAACGTTGATGGCGGTGGAGATGAATATTTTCACGGAGGATCTATTGATCAAATGTCCAATTATATCCGCAATGGTCCAGCTATTTGTGGAACGAATATAGTCACGGCCAATAACTTTCCTGATGTTACGGCAACCGTTGAGGACGGTTTCTTTATTCCTATTAGCACTCCTTTTGAATTAAATGTAGTTGCAGAAGATATTGACGGAGATGCGCTTACTTATTGTTGGGAGCAACGTGATTTAGGTCCTTACGGAGAATTAGGTTTTCCTGAATTAAGTGCGCCATTATTTAGATCTTTTCCACCAAATACGGGTTCTAATCGTATTTTTCCAGGTATGCAAACAATTGTACAAGGCGGAATGGATCGTAGAGAAATATTACCAACATATTCTAGGGTAATGAATTTTTCTTGTACGGTAAGAGATAATAACCCTTTAATTGGTGGAGTTTCGCAGGCTTATGTTAGCTTCCGAGCAACAGATACCGCAGGACCATTTTTAGTAACTTTTCCAAATGGATCTAATCAACTAGAAGTGGGAAGTTTCCACCAAATCACTTGGGATGTAGCCAATACCGATCAGAGTCCAGTTAATTGCCAGAAAGTAAATATTCTATTATCATTAGATGGTGGATTTACTTATCCAATTACGCTAGCAGAAGATGTTGTAAATGATGGTGATTATGGAATTATTATCCCAGACGAAGTTTCAAACAATGCTCGTATTATGGTACGAGCGGCAGATAATATCTTTTTTGATATTTCTAATACCAACTTTAATATCATTCCTCCTTCACAACCAGGGTATTCTTTATTACCTTCAGACGAAGAGATTGTGATTTGTCCACCATCTACACAGTCAATTACATTGACGACAGGAAGTTTAATAAATTTTGCGGAACCAATTAGTTTTTCTGTAATAGATTTACCAGCAGGTGCTACCGCTGATTTTTCTGCTGCTACGGTTATGCCTGGCGAGTCAGCTACCCTTGATTTAGATCTAAGTAACCTTGCTGGATTTGGTGAAGGTGAATTTAAAATTATTGCTAGCGCAAATGGATTAGAGGATAAAGAGCGAACCATTGAATATATTTCCATTGATAATGATTTTTCTGCCTTGGTCTTGAATGGTCCAAATAATGGAGCCACTGGACTCGGAGGCGCACCTACCTATAGTTGGGTAGATGTTGCTAACGCAGATACTTACGAAATACAGATTGCGAATAATCCTAGCTTTAGTAACGCTAGTATGATCGAATCCGTAGATGGAATTGTCGGAGGTACTTATGATGCAGGTGTACAACTAGATAAAGGATTTCCTTTTTACTGGCGCGTTCGTCCAGTAAATCTTTGTGGACCTGGACCATACTCTAGCACTTTTGCTTTCTTTACAGAATTACAATCTTGTGATGAATTCGAAGCAACAGATATTCCTATTTCAATCCCTGACGGAACAGCATCAGATCCTGTCATCACTTCTGTGATCAATGTACCAAACGGTGCGACCATCAATGATTTTAATATTACTAGTTTACAGGGTGATTATGATCTTATTAGATATGTTGATCTTAGACTCGCTAGTCCTGCTGGAACCAGTGTTCTATTATTTGAAGAATTAGTCTGTGGAGAAAAAGCATTTGATCTTAGTTTAGATGATGATGCGGCCGGAGCGATCCCTTGTCCTCCTAATACAGGTGAAACTTATACGGTCCAAGATGTAGATGGATTGGCTAAGTTTAATGGAGAGAATAGTGCTGGAGACTGGACGTTGACGATCGAAGTGATCAATAGTTTTGGAGAAGGTGGAAGCCTGGATGCTTGGAGCTTTGAAATCTGTGGTAATCTATCTCCTAATGGTCCTGTTTTAGTAAACAATGAAACCCTAGAGGTCCCAGTTGCTGCTGCCAACCCAATTCAATTCGATTTATTATTGTCAGAAGATGTAGATAATGGTCCAGAAGAGGTAACGTATACAATTGTAGAAGCGCCTACAAAAGGACGACTGTTTCGCTATGGTAACCAACTTTCAGTAGGGGAGACCTTTACACAGCAGCAGATATTTAACTCTGCGATTTCTTACCAGCATGATGGAACAGAAGAGGAAACAGATGCTTTTACCTTTACAGTAAGTGATGGAACAGGTGGATGGCTAGGAACGCCAGTATATGATATCATAATCTCTAATGGTGCTATTGTAAATACAAGCGAAGAAGTAGCAGACCAAACAATAGGTCTATATCCTAACCCAGCTAGTGATTTAGTCAATATCACCTTTAAAGCTCCGCTTGAAAAGGTACAGCTTAGAATTTATAATATTCAAGGACAAAAAATTCAAGAGCGAGAATTAGGTAGAACAGGGGTAAATCACCGAGAAACCCTAAACACAGCGGAAATTCCTAATGGTATCTATTTCTTAGAATTACAGTCTGATGCTGGTCGAGTAGTTAAAAAAATGACAATTCAACGGTAAATTTAACTAAGATTGTGTAAAACCGAATTGAATCTAGCGTTCAATTCGGTTTTTTTTTGCGAATACTCAAAGTGTTTATTATATTGGGCGAGTGACAAGTTTTATTTCTACGTTACACCCAATTTCCCGTCCCAAAACGATGAAGTTGTTTAAGAATGTTCACAAAAGGTGCGTATCGATATAATTCATGAATTATATCCATTTAGCCGCAGCTATTGTGCTTCACCCTTAAATACCTTTGATTACAGTAAAAGTTATTTTGTTCTTTAATATCTAAAACACCTACTGTTTTGCTAACCTTCCAGATAATGGCACCGGTTTTGTAAGTAATAAGTGTTAGATTTTGCTAATATGAAGTTAGCAAAAATGAGAACTAAATAGCCCTAATTAAGTTTTGAATATGGAAAGTATTAAAGTGTTGATTGCAGATGACCACCAATTATTCATCGCAGGTCTAAAATCTATTTTAGTAGATAGTGAAGAGCAGAAATGCGAAATAGTTGGAATAGCACACAATGGTGATCAAGTTATTCAGATGCTAAAAGAGGTAGAAACTGATTTGTTGATTCTAGATCTTAATATGCCAGAAAAAGATGGCTTAGATGTTATTAACGTAGTCCGTTCTCAAAATAAAAAACTCAGAATTATAGCATTGACCGTCTATGACGAGTCCAAAATCGTGAAATCTGCTTTCAAATCAGGAGTAGATGGATATATTCTCAAGAATGTCGGAATGGACGAACTCTGGAAAGCCATCAGTGAAGTGATGGAAGGACGTACCTTTTTAGGTAAAGGAGTGCGACTTAATACAACACTCGAAGAAATTAAAAGAAAAATTGAAGACCAATCTCGTTTTCCTTCTGAAGACAAGTTTATCAAAAAATATAATCTCACCAAACGAGAACTAGAAATCCTCAAACTTATCACGCACGCACTCAGCAACAAAGAAATTGGTAAGGTTTTGTACATTAGCGACCAAACAGTCAGTGTTCATCGAAAAAATATTATGCGAAAACTAGGCGTAAGTAATACTGCTGGATTAATTAAGTTAGCTTACGATAATAGCTTGGTTTAGTGTGAAATAAACATTTAAATATATTATTATATGTTGACTCTATTTAAGTGTATTTTTAATATATGTTTTATATATTTTCAAAAAATACCATAAATAGGGTAGGAATAGAACGATTGGATGGCGTATATTTGCTCTTGTAAACAGTTTAAAAGGACTGTGAGAACATATATAGCAAAAACCGATTTAAGTATTAAAAAAACCATTTTTTGGTTATTTTATCCCATGAACTGCGATATTTATTGAATTCTTTTCAATATTTTGAAATTATCAGTAATTAATTTAGTCACTGATCTTTTTATAAATATTCTCTTTCCTGATTGCACATCGCAGATTCTTATTAATGTTAAACTTTCGAAATCAATACCCTGATTTCCAAATTTTGCATCGGTAATACCTATATACCTTTAGCAAAAACAACAAGACATACGCTTAATCCCCGTATGCTATCTTACTTATTAACATTTTGTGCAACAAATTATAATCACATGAACAAAGAGAATTTTACACAACATTACGTGTCTAATCCGTCGTGCAGAACAATGATCTTCCCTCGTGCTGCATCCGTAACGAAGCCTGTTTTCGCTGGCCTCGTCTCCTTATTTTATGATTTGTTGGAAATGTTACATTTAAGAAATAATACTAATTGAATTAGTAATAAAATCTAATTGTAGCTGTAGTTTCCCATGAATAGTTTTCCCTTGCGAAAATTTGTAAAGCACATATTTTTGCAAAACCAATTGTTAAAAATTACCAAAGAACTACTGTTATATTTTGCTTTGCTATTATGGTTTGTCGCGCCTTTACGGCGCGACTACCATAATTTTTTAACTAAACTTTTAAATTTAACAAATTGATTACCAAGGCTTTACATTTTATTAAATTCCCTTTGTTTCGATTTGACTCCATCTTGGTAGTCTTCGTACTTTGCAGTTTTTGCTGCCAAGTAAAGGCACAACCTACGTTCTTTTTCACAGGCCCGTCAGAAACAATAGAGATAGACGATGTCTTTGAAGTAGAACTGAGAGCCACTAATTTTGTGGATGTTGGAGGCCTACAATTTTCTCTCAATTGGGATGCAGAAAATGTAGAATTTCAAAATATTACACCATCTTTTCCAACGACAAGTGCCTCGTTTAATACCACTAATGCGGCTAATGGAGTAATCAATGGTTTTTGGAATGATGCCAATGTTTTTACTGTTCCAGATACCGCAGTCTTATCTGTGATCAGTTTTAAAGCTTTAGCAGAAGGACCAATTAATCTTAATTTTGCAGATGAGCCTACTACAACTTTAGTAGTTTACACTTTAGATGGGCAAGTATTTGAAGAGCCTATAATATTTAATGGCGATGAGGGGGTGTGTGTTGGCGTTAAAACTAGTACTTTTGCCACCGATTTCGGAAATTCTGCTGTTTTTTACCAGAATAATCCAAACCCCTTTTCTAAAAACACGTATATACCGTTTGAATTGACTAATTCTGAATTAGTTACGATAAAAATCTTCGGGTTAACCGGAGAAAAAATTTACCAGTACAGCAACCGATATAGTGAGGGAACTCACCGTATCAAAATTAACTCTGAGGTCTTTCCTAGTCCAGGTACTTATTTGTACCAGATTTCGACGGCCGCTACTTCGACGACAAAAAAAATGATTTTAGCCGACTAAATTGTCTAACATCTTAAATTCCAAGGATCGATGTTTAAAAAAATTACGCTTTTTCTTGCGCTAGGACTCGTGTTCCTAGGCATTAACGCAAATGCCCAAACTACACGCTTCATTGCCAGCCCTTCTTCCAGTACACTGGATGTTGGCGATACGCTCGTGATAGCAGTAACCACCCAGGACTTTGATGATGTCCTCGGATTTGGTTATTCTATGAATTGGGATCCCACTGTACTCCAACTTGTTCATGGGGTAGATGCTGTTGTGCCAGTGGATATTCCAAATGACTTTTTTGCTAATACGGCGCTGGCCAGCAATGGTATTATTACCTTTGCTTGGAATGATCCGAATTTACTATTTGGAATTTCTCTTGCCGACGATATTGTCCTCTACGAAATAGTCCGCTTCACCGCTATCAGTCCCGGTACTTCTGCTGTTGAATTTACCAGTACGCCTACTGATGCCTCTATTGTATATGCAGACGGTATGGAAGAAACACCTTTATTTACCAATGCTTCTGTCACCGTTACAGATCCCAATGTACCAACTACACCTGATTTCGAGTGTATGTTTAATAATTTTGGACTGGCGATTGAAGCAGATTCTGCTGCTACCGGTGAGCAGTTATGCTTGGATGTAAATATGTGTAACGCGGATAGCCTCGTTTCTTTTCAATATTCAATAAATTTTAATCCAGCGATTTTACAATTTGATTCAATTGCAAATATCAATCTACCACAACCAGGAAGTGTATTTGAAAACTCAAATAACACCGATGGTTGGGTCTTTACCTTTTGGACAGATACACTAGGAATGGGTATCGACATACCAGATACACTGGCTTATGAGCTTTGCTTTACCGTCATTGGTGCGGGTGGAGAAATGGATACCGTAAGTATTGTCAACACACCTGGAATCATCGAAGTAACCAAATCTTCTAACCCCGGAGTGAACATCGGATTGGAAATTCAAGATGGACCAATCGTAGTCAGTGGTACTGGCGGAAGTGCGATTACGCTAGTTGCAGCTGATGTAGAAGGTAGTCCCGGAGATACGATCTGTGTGGCAGTGACTGCCCAGAATTTTGAGGACGTTACCTCTTTTCAATACACCTTTAATTTTGATGAAACCTCATTAGAATATTTAGAACATCGAAACTTTAATGCCGATCTTCCTGGTTTAAGTGCTGCCATTAATGATTCCCCCATGTTTTCGGATAATGGAGAAATCTTAGTAGTCTATCCAGAT
This sequence comes from Saprospiraceae bacterium, assembly GCA_023300665.1. Lineage (GTDB taxonomy): Bacteria > Bacteroidota > Bacteroidia > Chitinophagales > Saprospiraceae > JALZUU01. The sequence continues at coordinate 15,565 of JALZUU010000646.1, forward strand.
CCAGGTGGAATGCCATTTACCTTAATGGACGGAGATACACTTTACGAAGTTTGCTTTATTATTGATCCAATGGCGACTATTGGTACCAATGCGCTCGTTGGATTCTCAGACGATCCAGTTGTCAGAGGTGCTACTCAGATGGCACCAGCTCCTTTATTAACCAATGATGGTAGCGTGACGGTGATCCCTGATCCTAATCAGGGGTCTGGTGATTTCGAATTAACGATTGGAGATGATACAGCATTCTGTCCAGATTCTTCAATTTGTGTACCTGTAATCGTAGAAGATGGATTTACCGATGTTTCTGGAGGAGGGTTTAGAGTAAACTTCATTCCTGCTGATTTGACTTATACAGGACTTATAAACCCAAACCCTGCTTTTGCTGCTGGCCAAGTGAGTTGGCAGACTAATAACCCACCTAACACAGATAGAATTATTCTACTTATGAATAATATTAGTACGGATCAAGGGGGGATTAATCTAGCACCTGGTGAAATAGCTTTCGAACTTTGTTTTACCGCAAATGGTAGTGGAGATGTAACGAGTCCAATCACGGTAACTCCCAATACACCGGAATTTGTAGATCCTGATTTTATGAGCATTCTGCCAATTACTATCAACGATGGAGCAGCCATTATTGAATCTTCCGCTTGTCCTGGTGGTGAAGTGGATATTACGGTAACGGAAACAATCGTTAACGTACTTTGTAATGGCGATGCTACTGGATCTATCTCTTTAGATATTCAAGGAGGAGATGGAACCTTTGCTATTTCTTGGACAGGATCTCCTACGGACGTAAGTGGATTAACAACACCTACGATTTCTAACTTGGAAGCGGGTACCTACACCGTAAGTATCACCAGTGGTACTCGAAGCTTTACAGAAACTTATACCATTACTCAGCTAGCAGCCTTGACGGGATCTACTAGCTTAACCAACATAACTTGTAATGGTGACGCAGATGGTACCATCACGCTAACACCTGGTGGAGGAGTAGCACCTTATACTTTTGCTTGGAGCCATGGACCAACTGATCAAAATCTTACCAACTTACCTCCAGGGTCTTATACTCCAACAATTACAGATGCCAACATGTGTACTCTTGTACTGCCTGCTGTGACAATTACTGAGCCTGAAGTATTGGCGATCACCATTGACGAAACAAATAATGTATCTTGTTTAGACGGCAATGATGGAGCCATCAGCACAATAGTGACCGGAGGCAACGGAGGTAATATGTATCAATGGTCTGGAACAACTCCACCTGCAACTACGCCTGATATCTCAAACCTTACTGCTGGTAACTATCGAGTAACGGTAACAGACAGTGAAGGTTGTACGGCAGTATCTCCTAACGTAACGATTACCCAACCAAGTACAGCGGTAGCAATTACTATTGATAATATTCTTCCTGAAAATTGTAACGGTGGAGGTTCTATCTTTATCACACCAACAGGAGGAGATAATAATTATACTTATAGTTGGAGTGGGCCAGTGGGTTCAGATTTAACTACTCAGGATAATGAAGATATTCCTACAGGAGGATATGTTGTTACCGTAACAGATGGTAACGGTTGTTCTGCAATTTCTGGAATTGAAGTGGTTCCATCTACTCCGGCCATTACCATAGATGAAATTATTACCCAACCAACTTGTGATTCCGAATCTAACGGAGCAATTAACCTAACGGTTTCTGGTGGAACGGGTGATGGATTTTCTTTTAATTGGGATCCTACCGCATCGACTCAAGATCTATCTAACTTAATGGCAGGTGATTATGAAGTGACGGTAACAGACGATGGAGATGGTTGTACAGCAACTGCCATCTATCAATTAACCAACTCAACTAACCTAACCATTTCTGAAGTGTCTAGTACGCCTGCAGGATGTGCTGGAGCAACTAACGGTTCTCTTACTATTGAAGTAAATGGAGGTAGTGGAATCTATACCTTTTTATGGGACGACCCATCAGGACAAACTGGAACAACATTAGAAGATGTTGCTGCAGGAACTTATACCGTTACAGTGACTGATCTTACTTCAAGTTGTACCGAAGAAGAAAGCTTTATCATAGATAGTGATGGTGGTATTGAAATTACAGGTACGCCAACGGATGCAAGCTGTAATGGTGCTGAGAATGGAAGTATTAATATCAACGTAACGGGTGCTGGAAATAATCCTACTTTCCAATGGAGTGCTAATAATATTCAAACCGAAGATATTTCTAATATTCCAAACGATAATTATGTTGTAACGGTAACCAGCACAGATGGACAATGTACGCAGACTGCTGCCTTTACCGTAGATGCTGGAAACGGATTCGATATTGATTTAGATGGAATCACAGAAGCTACTTGTGATGGAGCGGATAATGGAGCGGTTAACATTACGGTAACTGGTGCGACAGGTACTCCTGATTATGATTGGTCTACAGGATCAACAACAGAAGACATCACAAACGCTATCGGAGGAACTACTGCTGTGGTTACTATAACAGACCAAGCGGGTTGTGTGGAATTCGCTAATTATGTAATTCCTTCTGGAAATGGATTTGATATAGATTTAGTAAGCATTGATAATGCGAGTTGTGGTGGTGCAGAAGATGGTGTAATTGACATTGAATTAGATGGTGCAGTACTTCCAACTTCTATAGAATGGAATACAACCCCTCCAACTTCTACTGAAGATTTAAGTGGTGTTCCTTCGGGAGCTTATACCGTATTAATTACGGATGCTGCGGGTTGTAATGCAATGGCTACTTATACGGTTGATAATGATGGTGGAATTAGTGGGGCAGTACAAACTGCAACGGATGTAACCTGTAACGGAAGCATGGATGGATCTATCACTTTAGATATTTTAAATGCTTCTAATAATCTTATGTTTGATTGGTCGGAGCCAGAAGCGATGGGACCAAATCCAATCGGATTACCAGCTAAGACTTATTCAGTAACGATTACAGATATGGATTCTGGATGTACAGATGTTATTGAAAATATTATAATCGGAGAGCCTGAACCAATTACCTATACTGCTGCAGTTGAAGATGCTTCTTGTAATGGAGAAGATGATGGAACGATAACGATTACAGCGATGGGTGGAAACGGAGGCTTTTCTTATGATTGGAGCCATGATGCTGCACTTATGGGCAACGTTGCTTCAGGACTTGCACCTGGTTCTTACATTGTGACGATTACCGATTCTCGCGGGTGTAATGTCGTAACAGAAGGGATCATCGTCAACGAACCTACTGCGATTTCTGTAACTGGAAACGTAACCAATGTGTCTGGTGCTGGAAACGATGGTGCCATCACAGCGATCGCTACCGGAGGAAGCGGTACTTATACTAATTATGATTGGGTTGATAATAATAACAATACTTTAAGTGGAGAAACAATCAATGGATTGATGCCTGGAACTTTTGATGTCACGGTGACCGATGACAATGGTTGTACTGGAACAGGAACCTTTACCATTAATGCAGCAGATGCACCTAATCCTACCTTTGTATCAGTAACAAACGTTACTTGTTTTGAAGGGAATGATGGAGCGATTATGATTGACGTAACGGGTGGTTCAGGTGGTTATACTTATAACTGGCAAGGACCTACCAATATTCCTAATGACGTAGAGGATCCAACTGGACTAATGGCAGGAACTTATAATGTAACGGTTACTGATAACAACGGTGTCTCAGGAATTCTGAGTTCTATTGTGGTCGGAGAGCCGATTGAATTAGATTATGACTTAATGGATTTAATCTCTGTTTCTTGTCCTGGGTTTATGGACGGTGAAATAAACATTAGCCCAATTGGAGGGAACGGAGAACCATATACCGTAGCTTGGAATATTACTCCAACACCAGCAAATCAATTTAATCCAGTTGGATTAGCGGCAGGTACTTATACGCCTACGATCACAGATGCATTGGGTTGTACGGTGGAAGGTCGTAACGTTACTGTTCAAGAGCCAGATGAGATTATGATTACGGTGGTGAATCTTATTGACCCTTCTTGTAATAATGGAGGTGAATCAGGATCAATTAGTATTAACGTAGAAGGAGGAACAGAAGGCCCTGGATATACTTATGCTTGGGAATTGAATGGTTCTACACCACCAACCTTCCCTTCTACTCCTGACCTTACGAATCTAGGATCAGGTAATTATAATGTAACAGTGACAGATGATAATGGATGTACTGCTGTCGGAGGTCCTTATATACTCAGTGGAATAAATGCGATTAACATCCAATTTGACAGTGTCAGACATGTGCGTTGTGCCGGGATAGCGGAAGGAGCTATTTTCGTTACTGTTTCTGGTGGTACAGAACCTTTCATGCCAGAATGGAAAAACGGACAAGGAGATGTGATCAATAATGGACTCGATCTTGAAGGATTGATTGGTGGAAGCTATACCTTATGTGTAACTGATGCAGCAGGTTGTTCTGAAACGTTCGGCCCTACCACAATCAACGAACCACAACCGATTACGGTTGATGATATTGAAATAGAAAATGCTGGAGCTAGTGCCGATGATGGACAGATCAGATTGATCGGGGTAGATGGAGGTACGACTCCATATACCTTCAATTGGGAAGGTCCGAATAATGCCATGCAGTCGACAGGCAATGTTCCAACAATTACAGATATCCCGCCTGGAGAATGGCGCGTAACAATTGTGGATGCCAATGGTTGTACAGAAGTAATTACAGATCTTATTATTCTAGGAAATCTTAGTGTGCAGGCGATCGAAACTGACCCAACTTGTAATGGAGATGATAACGGATCTATTGAGTTGATTATAAATGGTGGATCGCCAGAATTTAATTATGAGTGGAGTGCATTTAATGGAGGCGGTGGTATTGTACCATTTGCAAAAGATCAATTTAGCTTGACTGGTGGTAGTTATATTGTTACGGTGACCGATGACAACGGTGTAGTTGTTATTGATACTTTTAACTTAGTCGATCCTGCTCCGATTACTGTAGATTTTGCAGTCACTAATCAGACAGGAGCAGATTGTAATGGATTTATTAATACTACCGTAAATGGTGGTACAGGTTCTTATAGTTACATTTGGAATAATGGAGCTACTTCACCAGATTTATTTGATGTCTGTAAAGGAGAATATGATTTAACTGTTGCAGATGGAAATGGGTGTGTAGTAACTACTCCTGTGATATTTGTAACGTCTGGTCCTTTGACTTTTGCTTCTCTTAGCACAGATGGTTCTTCTTGTGCTGGAGGAACTGGAGGTTCTGCAGGAGGAGCAGTGTTCGGTGGATGTGGACCTTATACCTTTACATTGAGTTTGGGTGGATCAGTAACTGAGATCGTAACAAGTAATGACGGCTCATTTAGCTTTACTGGATTAGCAGCAGGGATGTACGAAATATCAGTTACAGATGCTGCGGGTAGTACCCCATTAGATTCTAGTTTCGAAATACCAGAAACAGTCATCACCATTGTAGCAGATACCATTATTAATAATACGGGAATGGGGATGTGTAATGGTGCAGTAAATATCACAGTAAGCGGAGGACAGTTACCTTACACTTATATGTGGAGTAATGGAGCGACTAGTCAAGATGTATCGGATGTTTGTGAAAATCAAAGCCCACTTAGTGTAGTAGTAACAGATGCCAATGGATGTATTATTCAGTCTCAACAATTTATCTTAATTCGTGGTCTGTCTGTAGAATTAGAAGTTAGCAATGAGACTTGTGCTGGTGAAGCCGATGGTTCAATCATCTCTTCTCCAACTGGAGGTGCGGCACCTTATACTTACCAATGGTCGAATGGAGAAACGACCCCTAATATTACTGGGTTGACACCAGGTAGTTATATTGTTACGGTAACCGATTCAGACAATTCAACAATTACTGCATCAGCAACCATTAATGGTTCTTCTGATCCGATCAGTGTGACGAGTGAGGTAATGAACCCTACGGGAGGCAATGCAGATGGATCGATTGATTTAACGGTAACTGGAGGTACTCCTCCTTATGATTATGAATGGTCGAATGGAATATTTACGCCGATTAACGCCGGATTAATTCCGGGTAGTTATACAGTTATCATAACCGACTTTTTTGATTGTGTTTATTCAGAAACTTTTACGCTAGCGGGTGAAGCCATTTCACTAGCCTTTGAGCAAGGCAGTGACGGTTGTCCAGGACAGGCGGGTAACTTAGGAACATTGCGAGTGATCCCAACAGGTGGGGCAGCTCCTTACACCTACCAATGGGATGTTACGGACCAACCTAACACTACCGATAATATCTCTGGTTTAGCGCCGGGTGATTATACAGTAACCGTTATGGATGCTTCAGGGCTTACAGCCGTTGGAACAGGAACGGTAGATGAATTAGAAGAAATTATGATTGATCTAGTGGTGGACGAAATAAACAGTAATATTATATCAACGGTGACTGGAGGTTCTGCTCCTTATAATTATAGTTGGAATGATCCTGGTTTTTCAAATACTAGAGATCTGATGGATGTACCTTCTGGTACTTATACCCTTGTAATTTCGGATAGAAATGGTTGTGTCAATCAAGCGACGGTAGAACTACTAGCAGGACCTTGTGAAAAAGTTCGTAAGGTGATTTCACCAAATAACGATGGATTCAATGATGAATTTATTGTAAGCTGCGCCAATAGATTTGAGATTGAATTAGAAATCTACAATCGTTGGGGACAACTTGAATTTATGGCTACTAATTATAGTAATAACTGGGTTGGAACAGGACTGGAAGGAGAACAATTACCGGAAGGTGGTTATTTCTACGTGATCCGTTACCAAGACAGTGAAGGCGAAACACAGCAGATTAGAGGATCATTGAATATTGTTTATTAGGAATAATTGTTTTGTATAAAACTTTTTCCCAGAACCGCATAAATAAAATAAAATGAAAAATTTATTAATACTTGTTGCCGGAATATTTTTATTACAAACTGCTTCGGCGCAGGAAGAAGCGATTTATCGCCAGTATTTTTTAAATCCAATGTTGGTCAATCCAGCTACGGTTGGTGCTGATCGAGAACACCATGATTTGAGTATGAATTTGCGTACTGCTTTTTCATCTTTTCCTGATTCTCCTAAATCTTATACCTTGAGCTATAATGGCCCAATTGGTAAACAAGTTGGAGTAGGTGCAATGATTTTTAGCGAAAATATCGCTGACATTACGCGTTTTCGAGCTCAGGCTGCTTACTCTATGGGCGTAGCTGTAAACGATCTTAAATTACGTGCTGGATTAAGCCTAGAATATGAACGAATGTCTTTGTCTAATTCTGTAATTGATTCTGATCTTTACGATCCAGGCGATAGGACTGTTCTTGACAATATCGAAGGTCGTAGATTTTTTGATACTTCTCTAGGACTTTATGGAGAATATAAAGATATTTACTTCGGTTATGCTGCACCTAATTTAATTCGTACCGTAACAGATGAAATTGAGGGTTTAGATGATGGTGGTAACTTTAAATTCTTTATATTGCATGCTGGTGGACGTTTTGCAATCAACGATAATAAAGTTAAGTTGGAACCATCTATTATTCTTAGAAATATTCGAACTGTAGATACACATGTGGACCTTAGCGTGTTGGCTTCATTTCTTAATGAACAATTTATCACAGGTGCTTTGTTTCGAGCTGGAGCAGGAAATAGTGTAGGATTTTTATTAGGTACAAAATACAATACCTTGAAATTTATTTATTCCTATGATATTTTAATTGATGATTTTCAGAGATATAATGGAGGCTCACATGAAATTACCGTAGGCTTTGAATTTGGCCGAAAAGATGGTTCTTTCGATCGTTCTAGAAAATACCGAGATAAGTAGAATAGCTGTTAGCATTTTGCTATTAGCTAAATGCAAATATTAAAAATAAACACTGATTATTTTTTGATCAGTAAAGATAAAACCTTAACAATTGGTTTTTGGGATGGCCTCTTCCTGACGTAAGTCAGGAGGGGGCTTCTCTGGTTTTGGGAGGTTTTGTAATCGAAATAGATTTTTTTATCATTTCTAAACAGCTTCTACCCCTATTATTTAGTAAAAAACCTATTAGATCATATAATAGAGCTGATTACAAAATATCAAAACGGCAACATTCCCTAAAATGAAATAATTTACTTATGATATTTAATAAAATTAAAATTTGATAAATACCTAAAATGAGGTATAGAACCTCTTTTGATATTCTCCCATCTTTGTAGTGTTGAGCATATTTCGGTTTCCCTGGCCATTTCCTCTAGCTCAGAATCTATCAAAACAATAAAAAACCTAGCTATCCCTCTGATACGCTGCTGAAATTTATTGTACAAGAACAAAACTATGAACCGCGTTTTCATTTAAAAATAAGCGGTCATAAAAAAGAACATTTTAAATATCTGGCTTTTTAAGCAATCTAGCCAATTGTACTTAAACTCAAGACGATCAGTCCTTGGGCTCTTCCTGTTTTTATTAGTTGCTCTTCCTGTTTGTTTACCTGCCCAGTGTACCTTGATTTGTCGATCCAATCTAAATTTATCGCTGCCTGCAAGTGGAGAATCTATTATTACACCTGGAATTTTATTAGCTAATCCAGCCTGTGATCCAACTGAATTTTATGTCGAAGTATTTGATAATCAAGGAAATACATTAGGTGATAAAATAACTTGTAATGAAGTTGGACAAACCTTAAGTGCAGGTGTTTTTCATCAAGTTACGGGTGTTGCCTGTTGGACGGATATTACAGTATCAGATTATTTTAAGCCGCAATTAAGCTGTCAGGACACGATTATCTCATGCATCAGTGATTATAGTGTGGCGGCGATTGGGAGTCCCGTAGCAACAGATAATTGTGGGATTGCTAGCCTGACTTATACAGAAGATTTTACGACACGAGATTGCTTTTACACCAATCCTGGTGGAGATACAATTACTGCAGAGCTGATGCGGACTTGGACTGCAATTGACATAAATGGAAATTCTAATTCTTGTACACAATTTATATATCTAAAGAGAAATACGATTGAATCCGTTGTTTTTCCAGCCAATCTAGATGATTTTGGCTTATCTGCACTAGATTGTAGCCAAAGTCCACAAGATTTGACTTTGACGGGAGAGCCGACGATTGAAAATCGTCCTTTGTTGGCAGGTGGTCATTGCGAATTAATTGTCAGTTTTAGTGATCAGACGATTGAATTTTGTGGCGCAGGTGGCTATCGTATTTTACGGAATTGGCGGGTAGTTGATTATTGTACGGGTAGTTTTAAAGAACATATTCAAATTATAAAGGTAGCCGATACAACAGCACCAGAAATCACATGTATCACTGATATACAAGAGTTTACAGATACTTATTCTTGTGATGCAACTATACTTTTACCCACTGTTCAGACTACAGATGACTGTTCAACGGTAACGGTGACGCCTTCTTGGACCTATGGGTCCGGATTTGGTCCATTTGAAAACATTCCAGTTGGTAGCCACGAAATCACTTATACAGCGACAGACGAATGTGGAAATTCGAGCGCCTGCACGGTGATGTTGACCGTATCGGATAATATTGTTCCGGCGATGGTTTGTGAAGGAAATACACAAGTAGTTTTAACGAGTAATGGAGCCGCGAATATTGAGGCAACTGCTTTTGATGACGGTAGCCATGATAATTGTGAGATAGACCGTTTTGAAGTGAGTAGAGACAATCAAAACTATACTAATCAGGCAGGGTTTGATTGTGCAGATGTCAACGAACCGGTCTTGGTATATTTAAGAGCCTATGATGTTTATGGGAACTTCAATACCTGTGAAATTATGGTAGAAGTAGTGGATGGAATTAAGCCATTTATAGCTTGTCCAACAGCCGTTACGATTGCTTGTAAAGAAGATTATGAAGACCTAAGCGTAACAGGTTTGCCAGTTATTTTAGATGCTTGTGGAGTAGATACTTTTTACTATACAGATTTTGTGGAAATCAATAGTTGTCATGTAGGAAGAGTGGTGCGAACTTGGACGGCTATTGATGTCAATGGTAATGAAAAACAATGTCAGCAAGAAATTTTTATTGAAGACAATACCGTGTTTGGTGTGAGCTTTCCAGCAAATTACCAAAGCTTTGAATGTGGTGCTGACCTATCTCCAGAAGTAGCAGGTGAGCCTATTTTAACAAATCATAATTGTGAAGAAGTAAGTGTTGTTTCGAATGATATTTTATTGCCAATTTCGGCACCAGCTTGTTTAAGAATATTAAGAGAATGGACGGTCATAAATTGGTGTGAATATGAACTGAATAGTGGAAGTACAGATGGCTATTTTACGTACACCCAAGAAATTATTTTATCAGATACCATTGCACCAGAAATAAATTGTTTTAATGATACAATAATTGGCGTTTCTAGTGCAAATTGTGGTGCGGCACTCGTTAATCTTCCAATGGTGAATGCACAAGATTGTAGTGACAGTATCACGATTGAAAATAATTCTCTTTATGCTTTTTCTTCAGGAGCAGATGCTAGTGGAAATTATCCAATAGGAACACATCAAATCGTGTATAGCGCAAGTGATGGATGTGGAAACTTGACAACTTGCAGTGTGACAGTGACGGTAGAAGATGCAGAAGTTCCCAATGTATATTGTGTTGGAAATATCACCTTATCCATTAATAATCAAGGGTTTGTGGTAGTGACACCAGAAATGATTGACTTAGGAAGTATAGATAATTGTACCGATGCTGAAAACCTTATATTTAATTTGAGTCGAGATACATTTACTTGTTTAGATGTAGGAATTCAAGAAATAACATTGTCTGTAATAGATGAAAATGATAATATTGGATCATGCACGATGATGGTTGAAATTCAAAACAATGTAGCGATTTGTCCAGTAACGGCAACTACGTTAAGTGGAACAATTGCTAAAGAGAATGGTGGTTATGTAGAAGGTTTTTGGGTTTATTTGACAGGAGATAAAGTGGATTCAGTACAAACAGATGCTTTTGGGAACTATACCTTTTTAGATGTGCAAGTAGGAGGAGATTATAAAGTAAAACCTTTTAATAATAGTAGTATTTCAAATGGTGTAAATACGTTAGATTTGGTGTTTTTAATTCGACATTTATTAGAGATAAATGCGTTAGATTCTCCATACCGAAAATTGGCGTCTGATATCAACGAATCGAGGACATTATCTTCTTTAGATGTTATTTCGATGCGACGGGCTATTTTAGTAATTGATACCATATTTTCTAATACAGAATCTTGGAAGTTTGTAGATGCGGGTTTTGATTTTTCTAGTGTACCCAATCCCATTCGAGCGGATTATCAAGAAGAATTTGAAATAATAGATTTGCAAGAAAATATAGATACATTAGATTTTATAGCCGTCAAGATGGGCGATTTAAATGACAATGGTTCTGCGCAATCATTGAATATAGTTGGCGATACCCGCGACGAATCGTTAGCAATAGATTTGATGATTAAAGATCAAACTTTAGAAAAAGGAACTATCGTAGAAATTCCAGTCTATGCTTCGGATTGGGAATCTATTTTAGGATTACAATTTACGGCAGAAGTTAGTGATGCGGTGACTTTGCTCGATGTTAATGTTTCTGAAGATGTAGCAAGATTTGGATGGACGAGAGATAATTTCGGATTAGATCAATTGTCAGAAGGGATTCTGAGAGGAAGTTGGACAAATGAGAAGTTGAAACAGATCCCTAATCAGACAGCATTATTCTTTTTAAAGCTAAAGATTCATGAGACTACTACGGTTGAGGATATCCTTAAATTAACCGATGAACAACTAAAAACGGAGGCTTATATTGGTAATTGGGAGGAAAATATAGAAACAGGTCCGTTAAAATTAGTGATAGAAACTCAAATATCAACTGATACAGAGATATTAGATCAGCTAAAAGCATCTCCTAACCCCGTACAAGATTATGTACAGCTTGAATTTCTGCTATCTGTAGAAACTGAGCTAAAATGGGAAGCTTACGACGTGATCGGACAGTTAGTAGGGCAGGGGAGTAATTATGCTTACCCAGGAAAAATAAAAATGACCATACAAAGAAGTCAGTTAGGAGTGGAAAGTGGTCTACGTTACCTTAAGGTTATCCAATTAGCTACTAACGAGCGTATAAATACTACCCTTATGTTGGTAGAGTAAAATATTTTGTTTCTTATTTGATAGGTTTATCTCGAGAAGGTTGAAATGTAAATTTCACCTTCTTTGTTTTTTATCAAGTTAATAGTTTCATTTCTTATTAATAAATTTAATTTAATAATATATTTAAATTACCTTAAGTATGGTATAGATATCAGTTTAGAATGTTCTTATTTTTATAGAAAAAAAAATGTTTATTTCTGTACTTATTATACTGTTTACTTTATTACTAGTCAAAGATTGGCGAAGTGAGATATTAGAGTAATTGATTCGATACTGATGTATTTTTATTTTAATGATATTAAATTTACCTATATTAGGGTATTTCGATAGCTTTAGATAATTGTATCTTTGTATTGTAAGCTTTTATTAAAAGCAAAATAGACAGAACAATATAACAAATACTTAACCCACTGAACAATATTATTTTATTGAAAAGACTTTGACACTAATCTTTTAGGAGCCGTTAGTTTTTTACCATCCCCCCGGTGAATCTATAGCTGGCAATCATGCGTTCCTTTACGTGTTATCTTTATTTTGGGTTTTTGTAACATAAAAATACAAATTTTACAATTTTAGTTTTAATAACAAAAACAAAAACACCCATGAGTTGTATTCGTCTACACGTTTCCAATCAAACACTTCTACTATTACATAATAAACAATTTAAATTCAGTATATAAAGGTAATACTTTATATAATCGTCTGATCCCTATTTTACTATTGACGAGTAGTAAATGCAGCCAATGTAATTGGTGTGTAGGATCATTTATATTCATTGAAGGAAATCATATTTATATATAGTCCTTACTTTATTTTAAACTATTTTTTAACCAAAATTTTTATCTCATGAAAAAAACATTTTTAGAAAAAAAGCGGATGCTTTTGAGTATGCTAACGTTGGTCGCGTTTCTCTTTGTAGGAATGTCCGGAGTAGCTGCACAAAGTGAAGCTGACGATCTTGGCAACTTACAGGAGCGGGTCGTTCAAATTAATGAGGATATCCAGGCCCTTGCGGATGGTACGGCTAAGAAGACGTATTATGTTGGGTTGGTAACCTATTACAATGCAATTATTGAAGACGTAGAGCAAAACAATCTTCCTTATATCCGAGCGGTAAAAACCAATATCTCATTGATGCCAGTTGGACCAGAAGGAAAGATTATTTCTTCACACATACCAGTGGCCAAGAGAATGGCAGCTGAGTAAAATTGTTTAAATTTTAAAACTATAATAATGAAAAAAATATTTAACTTATTACTATTAGTTGTGGGTATGTTTGCCATCACTACTGCATCTGCGCAGTGTGATTATACCCTAGAC
>JALZUU010000647.1 GCA_023300665.1 Saprospiraceae bacterium
TGATCCAGGTAATTGTGATGACGGGGATTGTTCTAATGGTATCGAGACTTGGGATGGAATAGATTGTGAATGTATCGCAGGTACACCTCCTGTTGATCCAGGTTGTGACGATGGCGATTGTTCCAACGGAATAGAAACTTGGGATGGGTGTGAATGTATTGCTGGTACACCGCCGGTCGATCCGGGTTGTGATGATGGCGACTGTTCTAATGGTATCGAAATTTGGAATGCAGTAACTTGTGCTTGTGAGACTACACCAATTGATTGTTCAAATGGTCCAACTACAGTCGTAAGTTGCGATGACAATAATCCAAATACTATTGATGACGAACAGACTATCTTAGATTGTGATAATTCTATTTGTGTTCCATGTATGGGAACGCTAATAGATTGTAGCAATGGTGCAACTTCCATAATTCCGTGTGATGATGGAGATGATTGCACCATGAATGATTTTGAGATTGTATTAGACATAGATGGTTCTATATGTGTTCCATGTAGTGGTGATTCTGGTTTATCTAGTGACCAATTACTTCCAATGGATGATGATTATGAAGTAAGTTTTGGTCAGGCCTTAACTGGAGATGTTTCTATTAATGATGAATCTCCAACAATTCAAGACATTCAAAACAATATAATTTCGAATCCTAATTCTGGAACAATTGAGTTTAATGAAGATGGTACTTTTGAATATTTGCCTATAAACCCATTGAGCAATAGTGATTTTTTCACTTATCAAATATGCTCAACAGATTGTCCAGAAATTTGTGCTACAGCAACGGTTAATCTGAGTATTACACTTGATGATATTATTATTCCAGATGCTATCAGTCCGAACGGCGATGGCTTGAATGACACTTGGGTTATTCCAGGTTTATTAGAACGCGATATACGACAAATGACAATTATTAATCGTTGGGGTAATGTTATTTTCAATACGGATTCCTATGAAAATGACTGGAATGGAAATAATAGCAAAGGGAAACCTTTAGCAGAAGGAACCTACTACTACTACCTTAACATGGGAGCAGATTTCGGTACGCGCCAAGGATCAATTACGGTTATCAGATAATTTAAAAAATGATTTAAAATTTAAGCTAAACCTTAATCCATCAATTCAAAATTACAAACAAAGCTTTTTTTTATTTATAAAGTGTATTTGTTTTTGAATTTAAACTATTTGGGAAAAAATAAAATCAAAAAACATCAATCATGCTAAAAAATTTATTTTTTTTATTGACGATCTTAACCTCTACGTCTCTTTCTGCCCAAATTTGGGTTGGTAATGGTAACGGCTCCTCTTGGGATGACCCTGCCAATTGGTCCGCAAACACCGTCCCTGCTGAGGGCGCCAATGTAACTTTTCCAAACAATGTAACGGCAGAAGTTTCTGGTACCGCTCCTAATGCAATACGTAGAATTATTTTCGATACGCTATCAACGGTAACATTGGATTTAGATCTTGACTTTATAGTCTCAGGTAATCCTGTTCATAATATAGTTTTTAGTAAAGATGCTAATGTAACTTTTGGAGGAACAACTGAGATGCGGACTTTTAATACTATAACAGAAACTGATAGGAGTGCTATTTTAATTAATTCAGACGGCCTTATGTTAACCATAACAGAGCAGGCGACCTTCAACGTAGGCACCTGTCAAAATGGTGTACGCATAGGAGCTGCAGATGCAGTTATTATCAATAATGGCATCTTGAATATCGCCAACTATGCTGAACACGGTATCAATATGATTAGAGGTAATTTTATTAATAATGGTAGTATTAATATTGGAACAGGAGTAGTTGATGAAGAACCAACAAGCGATGGTATAAATATCAGTACAGAGGGCGTATTCGATAATAATGCAGAAGGTACCATCACTGTTACTCAACCTTTAGATGATGGATTGGAAATCTTTGGCACCTTTAACAATTCAGGTGCAATTTCTACAACTTCAAAAGATGATGCTATACTAGAAAATAGCGGAATTGTCATCGGTGCGATTGATTTAGAAGGAACAATGAATAACTTGGCAAGTGGAGTTATCAATACGGAAGGGAGTATTGGTGCAGAAGACATAATAATTATGGTACAAGATATGGGGGATTTTAATAATTCGGGTGCTATTAATGTCTCAAGTGGAAATTTGGCTCAAGCATTTACCAATAGAGGTGTTTTAGTAAATGAAGTATGCGCCCACATTGACTTAATTGACGGTCGCATTTCAAATAATTCAGCGGGAATGTTAACCAATAATGGTTTGATTACCTCTGACTATATTAATGCGGGTGTTAGACATAATGCTATAAATGGTTCCGCTCTTAATAGTGCTTTTTACGGATATGCAAATACAGACTTTGGCTTTTCAAGCGGTAATGCGGAAAGCGTTGATAACGGGCAACAAATAAGTATGGGCATTGTAGTAAATGCTGAAAATACCTGTACAATAGCAGATATTGGAATTGATGTGCCTTACACTTGGTTTACGGATTTAACAGGAACCGTAGAAGCAGGAACAAATGATGAAAACGGGTTATTGGTTTTAAATGATGATATTTTTGCAGAATCAGGAAACCATACTTTATACACTTGTTTCGGTGAAGCAGTAGAATTGAATGTCCAAAATATTTCGGGTGATTGTGCGCTAATAAGTAGTGTAAATTTCATCCAGTTAACAGATGTTTTCACCCTAATGCCTAATCCGGCTCAAGCTTTTACGCAGTTGAAATTCGGCGATGAAAATATTTCTGTAGAAAAAAATCTTGAAGTTTATAACGCAATTGGGCAATTGGTGCATAAAGTAGACTTGAACAATATTGATAATTATATTTTGCATACGAATAATTTCGCAACAGGTATTTATTCAATAAATGTAGAGACAGAAAAAGGAATACAAATCGAACGTTTAGTTATTCAAAAATAATACGCCTAATTAGACATAATAATATTAGATTTTATTTTTTATGACTACCAAAAAATCAACGGACAAAGTAAAATTGTCCATTGATTTATTTAAAAATTCATTACTGATCATGTTGAAAAACATTTTATTTTTTCTCGTTTTACTTTCTTCCTCTATTTTATTTGCTCAAAATACAAACAGTTTACTTACCTCTGTTTTTTCTGCAAATAAGCTAGTTTCAGCAGAAATGAATTATCAACACCCCAAGGATTCAACTAAGTCTCCGAAGGTTCAAAAAATCATCAAACCGAATTGGGAATCAATGGCGGAAAATTACCAGATTCCAGAATGGTTTCAAAATGGAAAAATTGGTGTCTGGATGCACTGGGGAATCCCCTCATCAATAAACGAAAATCGGCCTCATGATGGATCACATTATGGAAGGTGGATGTATGGCAGTGAAAGTTTGACACCTGCCGCAAAAAATGACCGAGTTACAAAAGCTGTTAATAGGCTAAGTGGTTGGCATGTAGATAACTTTGGTGCTTTGTCAGAATTCGGTTATGAAAATTTTATTAAAAATTTTAAAGCTGAAAAATTTGATGCGGATGCGATTGTAAAATTGGCTAAGCAATGCGGCGCTCGCTTCATCATGCCAGTTGCCACACACCATGATAACTTCGACATGTATGATTCTTCCTTTCCATGGAACGCAGTGAAAATGGGTCCTAAAAGAGATTTATTAAAAGAATGGAAAAACGCTGCTCAGAAACATGGTTTAAAATTCGGCGTATCAACTCATCTTTATTGGTCTCCAGGATTTTTCAATGGTGCAAGAAAGTATCAAACCGAAGGTACCCCAGAATGGACCCTTTTCAATATGGATTATGATCCTATAAATTTCAGGAATCAAGACAGTTGGAATGAGCATTGGTATCAACGTTGTTGGGAATTGATTGAGAAATACGATCCCGATATGTTTAATAATGACTCACCCTATCCACTGATTGGTGAGAAAAAAGGGAAAGGGCTTGGCGTCAAACTATTTTCAGAATTTCTCAACCGAGATTTAAAAGAAAATGATGGGCAACAAACAACGGTACTTTCTTTTAAAAATCCAAAACAAAATAAAGCCGCATTTACCTATAATTTAGAACGCGGAATGTCTGGTGAAATACAAAAACATCCCTGGATGTGGGCAACAGATATTTCCGGAAATTGGTTTTATAGAAAAAATGCTTTCACCAAAATGTCTTTTTCAGTTTTGATTGGTAATGCAATTGATGCGATTAGCAAAAATGGTGTAGTCATGATCAATCTGGCGCTAAGAGGTGATGGTACCCTACCAGAAAATCAAGCAAACTTATTAAAGAAATTTGGAGCGTGGGTTAACGTCAATGCAGAAGGAATTTACGATACCCGTCCTTGGAAAATTTATGGCGAAGGGCCATTAGAAATTTTGTCAAAAAGAGGAGGAGAAAACCTGAAGGAATATTCAGAGAAGGATATACGATTTACTCAGAAAGAAAATACGCTATTTGCATTTGTTTTGGCTAAACCGACTGGGGACATTCAAATTATGACTTTGAAAAAAGGAGGACTTTTGGATAAAGAGATAAAAAAAATCACACTACTAGGAAATAAAAATCACATTAAATGGTCTCGTGATGCCGAATCTTTAACCATTCACTATCCTAATGATTTAAAAGAACAAAACATTTTGGGCTTTAAGATTGAAATGGAATAATGAATAATGAATAATGAATAATGAATAATGAATAATGAATAATGAATAATGAATAATGAATAA
>JALZUU010000648.1 GCA_023300665.1 Saprospiraceae bacterium
TACCTCTTTGATTACCTCTACCTCTTTGATGACTTCTACAGGCACTTCGCGGATCGTCTCAACCGGTACTTGTACTTGCTTGATGACTTCTACCTCCTTGATCACCTCGACCGGTACTTCTTTAGTAACTTCTTTGATTACCTCTTTAATCACTTCTATCTCTTTGATGACTTCTACAGGCACTTCGCGGATCGTCTCCACCGGTACTTGTACTTGCTTGATCACTTCTACTTCCTTAATCACCTCGACCGGTACTTCTTTAGTAACTTCTTTGATTACCTCTTTGATGACCTCTACTTCTTTAATTACCTCTACTTCTTTGATTACCTCTACTTCTTTGATGACTTCTACAGGCACTTCGCGGATCGTCTCCACCGGTACTTGAACCTGCTTGATCACTTCTACTTCTTTAATTACCTCAACTGGTACTTCTTTAGTAACCTCTTTGATTACTTCAACTTCCTTAATCACCTCCACCGGTACTTCTTTAGTAACCTCTTTAATTACCTCTACCTCTTTGATTACCTCAACAGGTACTTCTTTAGTAACCTCTTTGATGACTTCTACTTCTTTAATTACTTCTTTAATCACCTCCACCTCTTTGATCACTTCTACTGGTACTTCTTTAATTACTTCTACCGGTACTTGTACGTTTTTAATTACCTCTACCTCTTTGATTACTTCTACAGGTACTTCCTTGATTACCTCTACATTTTTGATGACTTCAACTTCTTTGATTACCTCAACTTCTCTTGGCTTTTCTTGGTACTTTGAGTTTAAGCCATCATATTTTAATGTCCATTCAGACTGTAAGTTAGAGTATCGTAGGTTCCAGTCTGCTGTTACACTTTCGTGTTGGTGCTTCTGCTTTCCTAATTCAATAACCAGTAAGTTATATCTAGACTCCCAGTCTTGCATGCTACTATCATACTGTAAACGATAAGCATCGTACTCCGCTTTTGTGTTGTCGTACTTGCTATTCCATTCAAATATTAGATCTTCGTGCTCATTACGGAAGTTATCATACTGTTCTAGTAATAAGTTATACTTCACTTCCCATCCAGCGACTGCTGCGCCACCATCACCGCCCATGCTAGCAAAACCAACGGCACTACTATCACCAGCTGCACCACCAGAGATGCTCATGTTTAAGACGTTGTATTTAGACTCCCAAGAAGTTATAATAGTTGTTTGCTCAGTACGGTAAGTCGTAAACTGTGCATCTAATGTATTGAATTTAGCTTCCCATTCTGCGATGGTTCGTTCTAATTGTGCGACACTGGCGTTTGCCTGATCACGTTCTGAGCTGGCTGTTTTATACTTAGCTTCTAGACTAGTGTAAGAAGTTCTTAATTCAGAAAGCTCATTAGAAGACTTTGTTTTATAAGCATCGTACTCCGCTTGCAAGTTGCTGTGCGTAGTACTCATGTTTTGATATTTTAATTCTAATTCTTTATATCTATGGTCTAGATCTTGGTGTTGACCTTCCAAAGTCTGGTAACGAGATTTCCAGTTGGTAAAGTCAGTTTCCATATCGTTATATCGACCCTGTAATAAACCGAGGCTGCTTACAGAAGAATCGTAATCTCCTTGAAGTTGAACCGTCTTTTGACGTTGGCCATCATAAAGACCTTGTAATTCACTGATTTTGCTTCTTCTTAGTAACCATCCGATGACTCCACCTATCAAAGCTGAAATTAGTCCCCAGAATAATGCCATTGGTAAACTGCACATATTTTTAAATTTTATTTATTTTTTGGTAAATGATTCGTTCTCAAATTTTATTTAATGGTGATTTCCACCCGTCTGTTTTTAGCTCTTCCACCTTCGGTGCCATTGTCTGCGATCGGTTGATCTGGACCTTGGCCGGTAGCTGAAATAAGATTTTTATTAATTCCTCCGTTTGTACCTAAGTAATCACGGACAAACTCTGCTCGTTTACGACTTAAACGACGGTTGACGTTTTCTGCACCCTTGTTGTCTGTATGTCCAACTGCGTTGGCTCGACCTCCTTCCTTATTGTCAAGGAAGTAAATGAGGTCTGCGAATTGCTGTCGCTGTGCTGGACTAAGTTCTAAGGTTTGTGAGCCTGACTGGAAGTAAAGAACAAGTGGCTTTGCACGCAAGCGTTTTTCCACCTCTGCTAATTTATCCCCACTTTCAGCGCCGTCAAAGAAAGCATAATTGGCACCACCAATCGTTTCTTCATCCACAAAAGCAAGGGTGTTTTCCATACGAGCATCTATTTCGATTTGTTTAGATGCTACCCCCATTCCAATCAACATTCCTTTAATCTTATTGGCTCGTGCCATTCCTAAAGAAGGAAGTACGCTGCTATTGGTTTCTTTATCGGTATATAAACCAGTGATTTTTAGAGAACGGGTTGGATTGGCTTTTAAATAATCAGCCGTTTCTTTGAAAGAAGTGCCTACTTCTGCCGCTACTGGATCAATATATTCGTAAGAAGACATTGGAAAAATCAGATTGCCTTTGGCGGTAGTACCAAAAGCCGCAGCATCTTGGATATTTAGATTACGACCACCAGCAATGGTTCCGAATACATAGCTCATACCACCTACCACCTGATTGTCACTGACTTCAAGATTCTCTTTTAGCATAGAACCAGTCAATAATTGTGCTGCTGGAACACCTAATCCGATTAGATAACCTTTCATGTTGTCTGCTCGTCCTAAACCAAGATTGTCAAAACTGGTATTGTTTTTCTCCGAAGCCATATAGTGGCCATTGAGTGTAGCGGATTTGGTAGGATTCTCTTTTAGATAAGCGGCTAATTTACCAAACTCAGTTTTAACTGCGGCTGGCTCGATGAGAGGTGTTGCTCCATTTAGGCCAAAAAGTAAGTTGCCTGCACCAGTCGCAGCTACTTTAGTAGCTCCGTCTTTGATTAGTAGTCTGCTAGTCGCAGCGGCTCCACCGACACCACAACAGAAGCTGTTGGCAAACATCCATCCGCCAACAACCCAAAAAAGCAGGATGATGAACCACGTGAGGGGATTTCGCATAATAGTTAAGTTTTTGTTTTAAGTTAAAAAAAATGTAAAACTAGAAATAGTGAATTGTAAAATTCAGATGGGTTACTAACTGAAGTTATTTTAACTTCTTAAAATCAAAAATTAGAACACCTAAAAATTATCAAAAGTATCAGGGTTAGAAAAAATAGAAAATTCTTCCTGTATTGAGACCATTTCTTAAAGGATTAGTCACACTGTTTTAAATTGGTTATTTCTTCCTCTTATTTTCTCAAAATTTCACCTGTAAAAATAGAAAAAAAAATGACAACAATTGACATCCTTTTTTATTTTTTTTATTGAGGGTTTTTGTGCAGTGATAAACAGTGGTAATTAGGTGATATTTTTAGATTTAAACAATCTAGGAATCTTAGCTTTTTTTAAAGACTTTTAAGCTGTTTTCTGGTAAATTGTTTACCTTTGTATTATGAAAAAAATTACTATTCAGGATGAGTCGATGACTGGAAAGTTGCTGAATGAATTACTGTTACAAATTGATGCTGAAACCATAACCGTAGCTGACTTAATCAAAGCTAGGGTATATGCTGAGGTGGAACAGTTTAACAAAAGTACTGGTCCCAATTATTTTGGGCTGGTACAACCTGCCGCCGCAGAACGAGTACTCAATGGTTATAAGATGAAAAAAGGAGCTGTAATTGATGCTGAAAAGCAGACTTATGTAGCCCTTGATGCTTTTCAGAAAAATGGATTTTTTGTCCTCGTGGATGATTATCAAGTCGGGGATTTGACCGAGGAAATTCTTATTGATGACCATACCAAAGTTAGTTTTGTCCGCCTCACCCCTCTTGTAGGAGGCTAATCACCCCATCCATGTCTCCTCAGCTTAAAGCCAATCGACAAAAAATTGTCAACCAGATTAATCAAATCCAGGATGATTTGAGCTTTTTCTATAACAACCCTACAGATCAAGAGAAAGGTCGTGCTTGGCAGCTAGTTTTTGATCATTTTTTTTCTAAAAAAACCGGAAAACCTACCAAAGGTTGGAATCGAAAAACCCAAGAGCTAATTGATCTGATTGGTCCTACACTTTATAAAAAATACACGATTGGATTTCTTCGAAAATTACATGATTTCGTTATTTTAATTCAACAGACTAAAACAGGGAATGAACTCTATTTTTTTCATGAGAAATTCCAAGAGTTATTCAAAGGAATGATTTGGACGACTCCCTTTGTGGATGATATCAATTTTATTCAATTAGTTGAAAATATCGGATTACGGTGTTTTAAAAAAATCCCAACGCACGGTGCTATTTCCGTAAAATTAGGAAATGCTTGCCTTTATGGTTTAGCGAACCTACCTAATCGTGGAGGAATTGAGCAACTTTTACATTTTCGAAATAAAATCATCTATCCATCCGTCCGAAAAAAAGTAGAAAAACATCTAGAATTAATTGCCAAAGCGTACGAGATGACTACGGATGAATTGGAAGAAATGGCTGTTTCTGATTTTAAACTTTCAACAGATTTTAAGATAATTGAGTCATTTGATGCCTATAGTGGAGAGATCGCGATTTTGGAGGATGGGAAGGTGATCATTCAATGGTTGGATGCAAAGAATAAAATTTTAAAAACTACACCCAAATCGCTTGATCGAGCAGTAGTTAAAGAGTTTAAAGATCGGGCTAAAAAACTCAAAAATTATCTCAGTGTTCAACGTAGAAGACTAGAAGATATTTTTCTTCGTCGTCGGCAGTGGCGTTATGATGTTTGGGAAAAATATTATCAAAATCATCCGCTTGTTAGGCACCTAAGTAATCGGCTTATTTGGCAATTTACGCATGATGAAAAAAAGATAGCTGCTATATTTTTTGAAGGCCAGTGGAAGTCGATTGATGGACAAAATATTGATTGGATTGAAGCTCAAACGACCGTGGAGCTTTGGCATCCATTTCATACTGCTGCTCCGGTGGTTTTGGAATGGCGAAATTGGCTAGAAGCACACGAAATTCAGCAACCCTTTAAACAAGCATTCCGAGAGATTTATCTGCTGACCGATGCGGAACGAAATACCCAAAACTATTCTAACCGTTTTGCTGCTCATATCTTACGGCAACATCAGTTTGCTGCCCTTTGTAAAACTCGAAATTGGCAGTATAAGTTAAAAGGCCAATGGGCTAATGATAGCATTCCTACTATTGCGATTCCTGCTTGGAAGATGACAGCTGAGTTTTGGGTAGAAATTGACTGGGAAGGAGAGGCGACAGAGAGGGGTGCCTTTCAGCTTGTTTTTACAGATCAAGTACGGTTTTATGAAAATGATGAACAATTAGAAATGGACGAAGTTCCAGCAATTGTTTTTTCAGAAATTATGCGAGATGTAGACCTTTTTGTAGGAGTCACAAGTATTGGTAATGATCCAAGTTGGGAAGATAATAATTCTGAACATAATGACTATTGGCGAAATTATTCGTTTAGTGAATTATCAGCTTCAGCCAAAGTACGAAAAAC